>DATDNS010000465.1:0-3500 GCA_036518155.1 Bacteroidota bacterium | reverse complement strand
GGACATTTTCAATCTCTCTTCGTTGTTTCGAATGCCAGAGGCGGACAGGATCTTCTCGGAAGATGACCGCCGCTTCCATGCACTCGTCAGCACGGAGCTTCGGAAACAACACTCGACCGCGGGTGCAACACTTGCTGACGGCGGAAAACCGGTTCCCGATATTGCCGCCATGCTGGGATCGGAAAAATACTTCCACATCCTCAGTCAGGTGTTTGTCTGAATTGCAGTTTTGGGAAAGAGTCGAACCAGGGAGGAGGGGAGGACGCTTCTCATTAGTGCCAAACCGGCCGGACATCCTTCCCATTATTGCGTCTTGAATGAACGCTTCTAGGGCATTCATTCCCATTTACCGGCACTTATTACGGCACAGTTTCTGAATTCCTGACGCCGGCGAGGTATCCCCCATGCGATGGATTCAAACTCTGCGAGGCAGACTGCTGGTCGGCTCTTCAATTTTTCTCCTGATCATCTTTTCCCTGTTTTCCTACTTTTCAGTCCGATTTTATACTGACCACGTGATGGCCCAGGTGATGGCGAGTGCCCAAAACCTGAGTGAGGTCATCAAGAGTTCGACGCATTACAGCATGCTGAGGAATCAGAAAGAAGACGTTTATCAAATTATCAACACCATTGGCACATTGCACGGCGTCGAGGGGATCCGAATCTACAACAAACGCGGCGAGATTACGTTTTCGACTGATCAACCGGAAAAGGGGACTGTCGTGGACCTGAATGCGGAAGCGTGCTACGGTTGCCACGACCAGGCGAAACCATTGGAAGTGGTTCCTGCGGGGAGCCGAATCAGGATCTACTCTGCGCAGGGTGGCAAGCGGATTCTTGGACTGATCAATCCGATCAGGAATGAACCGCAGTGCTCTGACGCGGGCTGCCATTCTCATCCCACCGAAAGAACCGTGCTCGGCGTACTGGATGTTCGGATGTCGTTGGAAGAAGTCGATGCCTCCATCACGAGAGCCCAGACGCAATTCATCTCGGTTGCTGTCGTTATGATCTTGCTTGCGGCAATTCTCTCGGTTCTGTTTTTGTCCTACACCGTCGTTTGGCCCGTCAGGAAGCTCATAGCGGGCACCCAGGAAATATCTTCGGGAAACCTTGAGTACTCCATTCTCATCGATACCAAAGACGAAATCGGACGCCTTGCGGCCTCGTTCAATGAAATGACGCAATCGCTGCGCAAGGCGGAGACTCAAAACAAGCAATGGTCCCAGACGCTCGAACAGCGTGTCCAGGAAAAAACTGACGAGCTGAAAAAAATCCACGAACAAATTGTCCAAATCGAGAAAATGGCTTCGCTGGGGAAGCTCTCCGCAACGGTGGCCCACGAATTAAACAATCCTCTCGAAGGAGTCCTTACTTATGCGAAACTCATAGCAAGAAGGATCATGAAAGTGGGTGCAACAACAGCGGAAGAACGGGAAACGCTTGAAGACATTGAACTGATCAGGAGGGAAACGGAACGATGCGGCAATATTGTGAAGAACCTCCTGCTCTTCTCAAAGAAGCAAGTCGTTGAGTTTGGTCTCACGCCCGTCGGACAAATCGTCGAGAAAGCCGAACGATTGATGAAACACCATTTTGACATTTCCAACGTCCGCTTTTCAGTTGTCCGACCCGCAAAGGAAACGACACTCCTCTGTGATGAAAACCAGATTCAGCAGGCGCTGGTGGCTCTCTTTGTCAACGCCGTGGAAGCTATGCCCGAAGGCGGAGAACTCCGGGTGAGAATATCGGACAGCGACGAGGCGGGTAGCATTTCCATTGAAGTCTCGGACACCGGCGTAGGAATTCCGAAAGAAGACATCAGTCGTGTGTTTGAACCGTTTTTTTCCACGAAACGAAATGGCCAGGGGGTGGGGCTGGGACTCTCCGTTGTGTACGGCATTATTGACCGGCACGGTGGACGAATTTCCGTGGACTCCGAAATTGGCAAAGGAACGACATTTCGTCTGGAATTTCCAAAAGTCTCCGCGACCGGAAAAGACCGCAGGGATGCTGTTTCCGGGAAACCGCTTGACAGTACGCTCCGTGAACAACGAACAATCTGAATGAGGCAATCAATGACTGCAAAACCGGCAATTCTTGTTGTTGATGATGAACAGGTGATCCGGGATTCTCTTTCCAAATGGTTTAAAGAGGACGGATACGGTGTGGAGGCGGCTGAAAACGCTGCTGAGGCTCTTCGTCAGCTTCAGGCCCAGAAACGTGATATCATTCTTCTCGATATCAAGATGCCGGGCATGGATGGTATGGAGCTCCAGGAACGAATCAGAGAAATTGACCCGACGGCAACGATCATCTTCATTACTGCACACGCGACGGTGGACACAGCGGTGAAAGCGTTGAAGGCAGGCGCATTCGATTATGTGACAAAACCTGTCGACCCGGACTACCTTTCCCATCTGGTTGCCAATGCTCTGAAACAGCGCTCGCTCGCAAATGAGAACGTCAAACTCAAGGAACAACTATCGGAATTTTCGAAAGCAGACGACATCGTCGGTGAATCCTCACAGATTCAAAAAGTGTTCGAACTCATCCGGACAGTTTCAAAGACGGATACGACTGTGATGATCAGAGGGGAAAGCGGTACCGGAAAAGAACTCATCGCCCGCGCCATCCACAGTAACAGCGACCGGCGGTACTTTCCGATCGTTGCCGTCAATTGCGGAGGGCTGGCCGAAGGTGTCCTTGAAAGTGAGCTGTTCGGCCACGAGCGGGGAGCGTTTACGGGAGCTCAATACCGGCGGAAGGGCAAACTCGAGCTTGCGGACGGCGGTACATTGTTCCTCGACGAAGTCGGGAACATCGATGCCAAAACGCAAATGGATTTGCTGCGTGCCATTGAGACAAAACAGTTCACGCGTGTCGGAGGCAACGACAGTATCAAGGTCGATTTCAGGGTGATCTGTGCAACCAACAAAGATCTTGAGAAGGCGGTGAAAGACGGGACGTTCCGGGAGGACCTCTACTACAGGCTCAATGTCTTCTCCATCTTCATTCCGCCGTTGCGGGAGCGCAAGGGCGATATACCGTTATTGGTGAATTACTTCGTGCAAAAATATGCCCGTTCCATGAACAAGGCCGTCACCGGTGTTACGTCCGAGGCGATGGACACGATCGTCAGGTACAACTGGCCAGGAAATGTGCGCGAACTTGAAAACGCGATCGAGCGTGCAATGGTCGTCGGAATGCCGCCAAAAATCAAACCGGAGGATCTGCCGTTTCAACTCACGGAAAAGAATCACGTCTTCCCCGCCGGCTCTCTGGCAGCGGCTGAAAAAGCCCATATTGCCGCAGTTCTTGCCCAGAACCACTGGAATATTTCCCGCTCCGCCGAGGTCTTGCAGATTGACCGGGTGACACTCTATAACAAGATTGAAAAGTTCGGACTCAAAAAACCGTAGTGACATCTGCAATCCATATCCTCAACGGTTCGATTCTCAAATCGGAGGAACTGGGACGGCTTGCGACGAACGTGAAGG
>DATDNS010000464.1:0-5008 GCA_036518155.1 Bacteroidota bacterium | reverse complement strand
CAAAGCGGCCCGGGAAAAGTAACGTTGTCTCCGTAACAAACCGCCACACAAGGGGAGAACCAGGCGATCCCCTTGAGGTATCCCTTTTTCACTTGTATCTGTGCGTATACTGTTTGTCATCCTCATCCCGACGTTTCTTGTCGCCGGTTCAAATCCGAAGACTGCCTTCGCCGTCCGTACTCCGACTCCGCCCACAATTGACGGCAGGCTGAACGATCCAGTCTGGCAACTGGCCCGGCCGGAAACGACCTTCACCCAGTATGAACCGATCGAGGGTGCACCCCCCAACGAAAAAACGGAAATTCGTTTTCTCTATGATGATCAGGCCCTTTACGTCGCCTGCAGAATGTACGATCCGGAACCGGACAAGATTGTGGCGCGGCTTGCACGGCGCGACGATGAAGTCGAGTCGGACTATGTTTCGCTGAGGATCGACAGTTACGAAGACAACCAGACCGATTTTGAATTCACGGTGAGTGCGGCCGGTGTAAAGACTGACATCCTCGAATTCGACGACGGACTTCGCCAGGATGCCTCGTGGGATGTTGTGTGGGATGTCAGGACGTCAATCGACAGTGAGGGCTGGGTTGCGGAATTCAGAATTCCGTTTCAGACGCTCAGATTCAGTCAAAAGGAGACTCACGACTGGGGCCTCCAGATCCTTCGCAGCGTCTCCAGGACGCAGGAACATCTGTATTGGGTGCTCATACCGAAAAGCCAAAATGGATGGGCATCGAGGTTCGGCCACCTGAAAGGGATCAGCGGCATCCAGACGTCGACAAGCGCAGAGATCCTCCCCTATGTTCTGGGGAGCGCCAGGACCTTTCCCCCGACGCCGGCAAACACGAACGGCCGGGACTTCACCTCCAACGCAGGGTTCGACCTTAAGTATCGTCCGAGTGTTTCACTGACCGTCGATGCGACCATCAACCCTGACTTTGGCCAGGTGGAGGCAGACCCGGCAGTCCTCAACCTGACAACGTTCCAGACGTTCTATCCCGAGAAACGGCCCTTCTTCATTGAAGGATCGCAGATCATCCATTTTTCGACATTCGGTGACAATGCAGGGCCCGGCCTGTTCTATTCACGGAGAATCGGAAGGCCAATCAGTGTGTATGCACCGCCCGGCGGGTATGTGGAGGACCAGCCGGATTTTGCGACGATTCTCGGTGCGGTGAAACTCTCAGGAAAGACCGAGGATGGACTTTCCATCGGTGCGCTCGAAGCAATGACAAATCAGGAAAAGGCGACGGTTGTCGATTCAACCGGCGCCAGATCGAATCAACTCGTCGAACCGTTATCGAATTTCAGCCTCATCCGGCTGAAACAGGACATCCTGCAGAATTCAAATGTCGGAATGATCGTGACGAATGTCAGCCGTCGCGGAGCCCTGCCCGCCATCACCGGAGGAGTGGATTGGAATGTGAGATTTTTTGAAAACGAGTACCACGTTGATGGATTTCTTGCCACGACGCACACCACGACAGCCGATCCAATCGTCCAGAATGCGGACGGAAGCTATCACGACGGTCCGGCAGGAAGGGTGACCTTTAACAAAGAAGGGGGGCCGCACTGGCGGTGGTCGCTCGACTATGACTTCACCACCAAGGGATTCAACGACGACGATATTGGCTATTTCAGGAGGCCGAACGATCGCGGGTCGGTAAATACCATCCAGTACAGGCAGGATGTCCCGGGCAGCCTGTTTCAGCGATGGAACGCGAGCGCCATTTATCATTATCGCTCAAACTTCGACAACGCCGAACTTTTCAACTCATTCGGTCTGCAGGGGGAAATTCTTCTCCCGAGTTACTGGGACTTTCAATACACTGCGAGTTTCGACGCCGGCAAATATGATGACAGGGAAACACGCGGCAACGGACTATACCGGAAACCGCTCAGCCGGGCCGTCCAGTTCATGATGGCCTCGGATCCACGGCTTCCTGTCACGGGAAATCTTTCGGCAACTGTCGGCAACGATACACGTGGAAGTTCCAACTGGGATGCAGCGGTCACGATACTCCTTAAGCCGGTTTCGAGCGTGACGCTGCAGTTTACTCTCGAAAATTATCGATCGGTGAAATTCTTTGCCTGGGTGGCGAACAGGACATCCGTCGATGATTCGACGCTGTCACCGAATACGGTGAACAGCATCTTTGCTCAGCGGAGCGTGAGTCAATGGGATCTTGTCTCACGTGGTTCGTTTGTCTTTGCCAGAGACCTCACACTCCAATACTATGTCCAGGTCTTTTTCGCGAATGGGAAATTCGAGAACACGCAACGGATGATCAGCAACGATACGTTCACTCCGTATGTGTTCAGTCCCGGTGTCGCGGCCAACCCGCCGGATTTTACCAGCCTTTCGTTCAACTCGAACATTGTGTTGCGCTGGGAATACATGCCTGGCAGCACGGCCTATTTTGTCTGGTCACAAGCACGATTGGGGAACGCGGGGGGGTATGCGACACCCTTCGGCGAGAACTTTTCAAATACTCTCGGACTGCCGGCGACGAACGTATTTATGCTGAAAGTCAGTTACTGGCTCAGCTACTGATGAACAACGCCCCTCGGCTGAAGCGCGGTGATGAAGTCGAGCTTGAAATAACCGGATCTGCGTTCGAAGGGAAATCCATCGCCCGTCACAACGGGCTTGTCGTTTTCGTCGACGGAGGGGTCCCCGGCGATTGTGTCGCAGCCCAAATTACCAAAACGAAGAAGAACCTGGTCGAGGCAAGGGTTGTCCGTCTCCTCAAGCCTTCGTCACTTCGAACGCAACCCCGCTGCATTCATTTCGGTATTTGCGGCGGATGCAAATGGCAGCACGTCGATTACGGCGCACAACTCCGGTTCAAACAGCAGCACGTGCTCGATTCCTTCCAGCGCATTGGCGGGTTTGCCGATGTCGTCGTCCAGCCGATCGTTGGCGCCGAAGAAATCTATTTCTACCGGAATAAGATGGAATTCTCGTTCGCGGATCAGGAATGGAAAGAACTGCCGCCAACGGACGCCGTCCCCCCAGAGAATGCAATTCCCGAGTTGTACCTCGGACTTCACGTCCCGCAACGCTACGATAAAATCCTGGACCTCAAAGAGTGCCACCTTCAGTCGGAAATCTCCAACAGAATCCTGGAGTTCACACGTTCCTATTTCCGTACGAACAACATTCGCGTGTATTCGACCGAGACCGATGCGGGATATCTGAGGTTTCTTGTAGTCCGCCAGAGCAGGCGAACGAAAGAAATCATGGTCAACCTCGTGACGCGCACCGACGACTCTTCGTTGATGACACCCTACGTCCAGGCGCTTCAAGCACACGTTCCCGAAATTACGACGGTTGTCAACACGATCAACACCAAACGGGCACAGGTTGCGTTCGGTGAGCAGGAGCGAATTTACGCGGGGGAAGGGACGATCCGGGAACAACTCGGCGGTTACTCATTCATTATCTCCGCCGGCTCTTTCTTCCAAACGAACACGTCGCAGGCAGAACGCCTCTTCGAGACGGCGAAAGGTTTTGGAGAACTGAAGCAATCCGATACGGTCTATGACCTCTATTCCGGAACGGGATCCATCGCGCTCTTTATTTCCTCATTCGTCAAACAGGTGATTGGCGTGGATTCCGTGGCGAGTGCGCTGAAGGATGCGGAACGAAATGCGCTCGCGAACGGTGTGACGAATTGTCATTACATTCTCGGCGATATCAAGGAACGGCTCACGCGGGACAGCGAGTGGATGGCGGAATTCCCCTCACCTGACGTGATCATTCTGGATCCACCCCGGAGCGGCGTTCATCCGAAAGTGATTGAGCGGATCATTGACGTGCATCCGCCGAGGATTGTTTACGTCAGCTGCAATCCTGCAACACAGGCGCGGGATGTGAAATTGTTCTGTGCGGAACGGTACCGGATCGAAAAGCTTCAGCCCGTCGACATGTTCCCCCACACCTACCATATCGAGAACGTCGCTCTCCTCGTTCGAAAGTAATTCATTTTGTTCATTGTGCCAACGCGGGGGGGATACAGCTAGCCGAGGCAGGATTCGAGAAAGGCACTGAGGTTGTGTTCGTACAGCTTACCTCCTTTCTCCCAGACATCGTTATGGTTCGCACCGCTGATGAGAAGCAGTTGTTTCCTGACGGGTGCGGCTTCAAAGAGTTGTTTTGAATACTGGACGTCGATGAACGTGTCCTCGAGTCCGTGGACAAACAGGATTGGGCATTGAATCTGTTTCACGTCCTCGATGGGGGCGACGAGACGGGCCTTGAATCCTGCGACTTTCTGAGAGCGGGCAAGGGCAACGTTCCTGAGAAAATGCCACGGGAGCTTGATGAGCCTTCGTTGATAGTCCACGGCGATTGAGCGCAACGTCGTAAAACTCGCCTCGGCAATGACCCCGGAAATCCGCACGTCGATGGCGGCCGCCTGGATGGCAACCGCAGCTCCCATCGAAGTGCCGAACACGGCCACCTTACCGATCCTGACATCCGCCCGCTGCTGAAGGTAGTCGATCGCGGTTGACACATCGTGCTTCTCATAGAAACCGTACGTGCAGTATTTCCCACCGCTTTCCCCGTGGTGACGGGAATCATAGAGAAAAACGTTGTAACCCTTTGAATAAAGAAACGCTGCCAATGGCACACCGCCGATTTTGCAGTCACCAACGCCGTGCAGATAAATGACCGTTCCTTTTGCATTGGTCCTGGAAACGAGCCAGCTGTGGAGCCGGACTCCGTCGGGAGTGGTCAACCAGAGATCCTCCTGCGGAATTCCTTCGACGCGCGGTTCCAGAAGGGTGGTAAAGCGGGCATACCATTCCTTTTTCCTGCGATGTGGCTGAAGCAAAATGAGCGGTCCGAGGATCAGGATAACGAATGCTGCGCTGACCAGGAAAAGGAGGAGGACAATGATACCGGCAAGGAAGAAGGACATGAAAAGCTATTTCAGGAATCCATAATTCGGTGGGTGCGTGATGATTGCGATCCAAGCACAATCACAATATAGAAACGGGG
>DATDNS010000463.1:0-3433 GCA_036518155.1 Bacteroidota bacterium | reverse complement strand
GAAGACAAGATTCATTGGAGCTTTAACATCGACGCTGGTGCTCGTCGTGATCCTGACGCTCGTTGTATCAGACAATTCCAGCGCTCAGCAGCGCATGAGAATGTCTTCCGAGCAGCGGGTAGCGGTACTGAGGGACTCGCTGGGACTCGACAGCACGCAGACAGCAAACATTACCGTCATCATCAAAGAGCAGCAAACTGAGATGCAGAAGATCCGCGAATCAAACCAGGGGAACTACGAGACAATGCGTCCTGCCATGCAGGAGCTTGGAAAGAAGACCGACGAGAAGATCCTGGCCATACTGAATGACACACAGAAAACAAAGTATCAGGAGATGATCAAAAATCGGGCGATGCGTAGAATGGGCGGTATGCGAGGCCCAGGCGGTAATCAATAGGCAACTCATTGCATCAGTAATGCCATCCAAAGGCTCGGAGCAATCCGGGCCTTTTTTATTGTCCTGTTTTCCATCACTAGTGAACCTGAAAAACCCTTGACAACAACTGGAAATCAGCGTATCTTCCAGACAACATATTTGTCATATGCCATATTGTTAAGTCGACAAAAATGTCATTTCCAATTCACGGAGCCAGGCAATGAAACAGAGTATTGCGGACCGTATTCACGAGGCCCGGACCCGAAAAGAATTTGACCAGGCCAGGCTTGCAGCCAAAATCGACGTCGCGACCCGGACCCTCCAGCGCTGGGAAAAGGGAGAACAGGTTCCGGACAGCAACTACCTCATGAGGATCGCCAAAGCCACGGGTGTATCCCCCCACTGGCTGTTGACGGGCAACGGCCCGACATTTCCCCAGACTTATCCCGATCAAAAAATCTTTGCACTGCCGACAAGCAGGTACAAAAAGGTAAAACTCATTTCCCTCCCCCTGCTTTCTTCCGTACCGGGGGGTGCTCCCAGCCTGATCTTTCATCCTGATTACGTCGAGAAATATATCACTGTCGACGACGTCAACGACGAAAGCGCGTTTGCCCTCGAAGTCAAAGGAAACAGCATGGCTCCAAAAATCGAAGACGGCGACATCATCGTCGTCAGCCCGAAACTGGAATCGAGGAACGGGGACATCTGTGTTGTGCGGGTGAACGATGAGGATACCGTGAAGCGCGTGAAGATCGAGGAACAGTTTGTTCAGCTGATCCCGCTGAATCCGGAATTCGAGCCGATGGTCGTGAAGAAACGGGATGTGGGGTTCGTGTGGCGCGTGGTCAAAGTGATCAAGAGCCTTTGATTTTATCTTTGTACAACAGCGGGTTCAGTTCTGTCGCGGCCACGTCGCCGGGTTTTTGGCCGGGATAGAACGCTGCCAGATCGACTTTCCTGTATTCGTTGTCCGGCTCATTGATCCTGGCTCCATCCTCGTAATAAATGATTGTCATCACTTCACGCCGCCTGTCGCTGGAGTTCGGATGGGCCGAATGAAGCGTTAACCCGTAGTGAAATGTTGCATCTCCCGCCTTCAGGTCTGATGTTGTGACGGCATAGTTTTTCTCTCTGATGAAGCCCGCGAGCATCGTGTCTCCCGCCTCGGATATCGGGAGGTTTCCGATCAGTCCATCCTTATGCGAAGTAGAGGCAAAACTCATTGCCCCCATTTCACGGGGGACATCGATGAGCGGCATCCACATCGTCACGGTGTTGTCCGTTGCCATGGGCCAGTAGAATTGATCCTGATGCCACGGCGTCGGCTTCCCTCCCGGTTCCTTCACCAATGCCTGGTCGTGGTACAGCCGGACACCGCGAACTCCCATTAAGTCTGCGGCGAGCTTTGCGAATCGTTCAGCAAAAACGAATTCCCGGGCAATCGGATCTTTTTGCCAGAGATTGCTCACCTGCGTAAACATTGCCGCATAGCTCTCTGTCTTGCCGTGTGTATTCTTCGTCTTCACGGTGTTCCGCACAGCTTCGAGCATGCGGGGACGAAAGAGAGCAAGAGCGTCCGCAGGGCACACACCCCTCAACACAATGTGTCCGTCCCTCCGGAACGCTTCTCGTTGAACCTCCGTGAGAGGATATTCTTTCGAAAGACCTGCAAAGGCGTTTTCCATCGTTCTTTCTTCAATCTCCGTTCTGTGATCCTGCGTTTTCATCAAAATGATTTCCGCTGCAGTTGACGGTGTATTTCGTTTACCTGTTGCAGTGCTGCAGAACCATACCACGGGTGGAGCTCCATGATGAGCCTTCCGGCTTTGATCGCGGGATCACTCCCGGTCAAAGCCCTTGCCTCATCGACAGACTCCACGTTGAAGAGGTAAATACCCTTGAGATCCGTATCGTCAAGGAACGGACCGGCGAGGACGAGCTTCCCCTCTCTTGCCATGCGCTGGATGTTCCCAAGGTGTTGGCGCTGAAGGTTTGCAGCTGTGGCCGAATCCTGACTCCTGTTTGGTCCTGCCTTGAGAAACGCAAGGACATATTTCTTCATCCCGTACTCGTCGGCGTTTAATTGTCGCGCGAGCGTGCTGTCGAATTTCGACTGTCCCTGACCGGCTTTTTCCTGGGATGTTGCATACGAGGCGATGCCGAAGAGAAGAACTATTCCCCAGAGAACCTGGACAGAGCTCTTTGGAAAGAGCGATTTCGTGGTGTCACGCTTCATGATTCTGTAAAAGCCTCCTTCGCAAAAGTTCAGAGTGAATAAGTGGCTTGTGTGAGTGCAACCCCCCCGGGCGGCGAGTCCTTCATGGTTTACCGGGAAAGAACTCCTGTTGGTAGCGGCGTACTTCATCCCTGAGTTTCATCGCCTCTGACCGCGCGGCATCTGCGAAATCTCTTCCCGACGATGCGTAGAGAATGCCTCGGCTCGAATTGATGATCGCGAGCTCTCCGTTCTTGTCACAGCCAAACCGGACCGCCGATTTCAGATCTCCGCCCTGCTTGCCGATACCGGGGATCAGGACCGGCATCGTGGGTGCGAGCGCCCTGATGGTTCTAAGTTCCCTGGGATGGGTCGCCCCGACAACGAGGCCCACGTTCCCGACGGCATTCCACTTGACGGAGGAGCGGACCACTTTTTCATACAGCGGCTGTTTGCCGATTTTCAATCGTTGAAAATCCTTTGATCCGGGGTTGGAGGTCAGTGCCAGAATGAATGCCCCGTGGTTCCGGTCCCGGATAAACGGTTCGACGGAATCAAAACCCATGTAGGCATTGATCGTCACTGCATCAAAGTGCAAATCGTGGAATAATACTTTGACATACCGTTCGGCCGTATTCCCGATATCCCCCCGTTTCGCATCGCCGATGGTCAGGATATCGTTTGGTATCAGTGCGAGACTCTGCCGGAGAATTTCCATCCCGCGGGTGCCCAGGGCTTCGTAGAATGCCAGGTTGGGTTTATACGCACACACAAGGTCGCGCGTAGCCTCAATGATGGCACGATTGAATTCAAAAACGCCGTCGGCCGAATCACGAAGA
>DATDNS010000462.1:0-2998 GCA_036518155.1 Bacteroidota bacterium | reverse complement strand
GAAAGGGAAAGGTAGTCATGGAACGATGGAATAGAGGAATGATGGAATAATGAATTCGGGGGCTAGGTAGAGGTAGAGGAAACGGGAAAGGTAGAAACAAAGCTAAGGGGAGATGTAGAAATGGAATGATGGCTTTGCTTGATCTCCGCCCGCCTATTCTTCCTCATCAATTGCCTTCGCTCCCCCTTCGCCGGACAATTCTTGATCACCGATTCGCATTTCTTGGAATCGTGACTCCAGAATTGAACGCAAGTGGCCAATGTTTCCGCTCACGTTGTCAATGCTTGACTTCACATCGGCCATGCTTGGCACGTGAGTCCCCAGGCTTTACTTTCGATCCTCCATGCTTGGCGTTCAACTCCCCGTGTTTGCCGTCTTATCGGCATTGCGTCAGTTCATCCGGACAATGCTTCAGCTTCATGTCGCCATGCATGACCTCTTTGCGTGCCGTTCACACTTCCTTGCGCATCGTTACCGGGACTTTGCACAACCTCCCCCCTGCTTTGCTCGATCTTCAAACCACTTTGCACGGCTCGTCATCCTCATTGCGTAACCACACCCAGATTTTGCGCGATCCCACACGCTCGCGGTTCTGTCCCTCGTTGCGATTTCCCCACCTATCATGCTCTACGTCCAAATTCACAACCCCCGGTATCCCGCTCCGCATCCCCTAATTTAGGAAGGAACTGCAGTTACCGGTTTCGTCGGGGATGCTGATTTTCGTGCCCAAAAGACGGTTGCGTCTTTAAACCCGAATAGCTATTTTCACGCGTCGCTTGGTCCCCCGACAGATTCTGCGGGGAACCATCTTCCTTTACCCAAATCGTCCTCAACAATACACGAACATACGTTACGGAATTCTCCGTTCGTTCGAGACAGTGCGGTCTGCAGTCTGCGGTCTGAATTGTGAAGAGAGAATGTGAGCCCGATAGGTGATTCTTCATTCAAGCTGCTTTTTTAAAACAACGTTTCCAGGAACCGTGGGATGGGTGTACGTGGGATGAAGTGGCCCTGGAACAATCTACGCGGCGGAACGGAAACGCCGTTCCAGTAATCATAGTCCACCAATAATCAAAGGAGGTGCCCGATGAAGAAGTTCATCGCGCAAGTGTTGCTCGTTGTGTGCGGTATGTTCCTGCTGAACGTCACCAATGCTCTAGCCCAGAAAACAATGGGCAAGGAAGCAGTGATGATGCCGGCGGAATCCATGAAATGGGAGGAAATGAAGGGAGGGCCTCCGGGAGTGACGTACTGCAACGTGTGGGGTGATCTTACGAAAGGCGCTTATGGCGCGTTCATCAAGCTGCCCCCCAACATGAACAACCCGCTCCACGCCCATTCGTCCGACACCAGGGTGGTGATTGTCGAGGGTTCATTCTACATGACAGACGCAAGCGGGAAGCGGACGGAGTTGGGTCCGGGCTCGTATTTCATGGAACCCGGTATGATGAAACACACGAGCGGCACGATGGACAAGGGAGCGACGCTCTTTCAACAAGGCACCGGCAAGTTCGATTTTCTGGTGGATAAGGCACCCGACGAAAAGAAGTAAGTCTTCTCTTCTGCGGAAGCGATCGCGCACCGCCGTGCGGGAAATGCCGAGGACTGCTGTTCAAAACTTCCCCTCGTCCGTTGGCAGCGTGTGTCCGTAGCGGGCAAGGCAGCCACGGGTTTTGCCCGTTTGGTGTCGAGCACAATGATGAGCCCGTCATTTCAACACTTCGGGGCCGCTTACACTCCTATGATGGCGAACGGATTCCACAATCCGCCGAATCGCTTCGATGACAAGCTCGGGACGGTCCAGGTGGATGTCGTGCGTGCTATTCTTCGCGATGATGTGTTGACTATTCCTTGACAACTTGGCAAGATCGCGGTTGTTGGAAACGCGTTCTTCATCCATCTTCTTTGTTTGATCCAACGTCATCATTCCGGGGATCGGCTTGAAATTTCCCAGCTCCCGGTGGAGCACAATGAGAGGCAGATCACCGAGCGGAAACTCGGTTTTGTGATGCGTCATATAGAGGGCATTGAGTTCCTCCGATTCGTAGGGATTGTAATCAGCGAGTATATGCTCGGGCTGCGACAACGCCCAGAGCCGGATTTTTTGTATCGCCGGAGGGAGTTTGTCATACGGTGGATCGATCGTCGGATCCCCCATCGCGCGCATCTGTTGTTGGATCAATTTGAGTACGTCGGGGCGAATCGTGCGGTCGCTATCCGGCATCGAGGTGCGAACGTCCGGAATTGGTCTGTCCTGAGCAAGTTCGCGCAACCGGACGAGTTTGCCGTTGATGAAGAACATACTGTTCTCGTGACCGCATTCAGCCAGTACCATGCCGACGACTTCCTCCGGATAGAGAGACTGGAAGATGCGTACCCGGTACCCTCCCGCCGAATGACCTACGAGGACATACGGCCCGGGAATACCCGCATTTCGGAGGAGCGTGTGCAACTCATACGCACATTGCTTGTTCGTTCGCGGCTGAGGCCCCAACTCGCTCCACGCCTGTCCGGCCCTGTCGTAACTGCACACACGGGCAAATTTTGCCACTTCCGGTTGGACAAGGGACCAATCGAATGAAAATGCGCCTGCCCCCGCTTCGAGAACGACGGTGGGGCTGCCTTCACCGGTGCACACGATTTGCATGAGATGCCCATCGACCTGGACGAGTTTTCCAAGCGGGGGATACGAAAGCGTATCTGCGGCTTGCTGCCTGGCGGAAGAAACCTGGAGCAGCACGATGCACCCCCCCAGAAACCGCGAGAACATCCTTGTTGACATATGGCCTCCTGATCAGTGTTCGTTGTCTGATACCGGCGAAGAACCTTACTCCTGCGTGAGCGTTATCCGACAGTTGCGACACTTCCTTCCCGGCACTGTCCCGCCTTTCGGGATCGGTCACCGTGCGTCAGCGCCCTGGCTTGTCGTCAGTGTTTGTCACTTTTGCTTAGCCGGGAAAGAACTTTGACGGCGTTGCTGTTCCCGGGATTGAGCGCG
>DATDNS010000461.1:0-2817 GCA_036518155.1 Bacteroidota bacterium | reverse complement strand
CGTTACCGTCCATCGAATCGTGAGTGGAGCGGTCAGGCTCGTTCAGGCTTGTCTCATTGAGGGAAGCTGTATCAGGAGGGAATATCGATTTGTGAATCAGAAACGTATTCGCCGCACACTCCTTACTTATCCTCATCGCCGGTGGCGCACACTTCAACCTGGGTTGGCCCGGAAATCAGGAAAGGCTTTGACCAGTCCAGCGACAACGCGCGTTGTCTATAAACGACGGATTGTATTTCAAGGTTCCTTCAGGGGGACGGGAAACGCGTGATTCTTCCGAACGGTGTTCGGAGGGACACCAACGAAGACCCGGCAGGCCCGACTACTCCAGGAGTGTCTTGATTGCTTCCTTCAGGATGGCAAACCAGATGCTGGAGAGGATCACTTCTTCCCACATGATGCCGTTTTCCGCCAGGAGATTCCGAATTGCCAGCCCGAAACCGGAAGCGTGCAGAATGTTTGCTTCGTCTTTTTGTCGTTCGATCGAGTAGCGGATGATTCGCGCCGACTCGGGAGAGAGTGTATTGCGGACGATGGCCACTGCGTCATTGAAAACCCGACTCTGGTCCATTGGCAGCTCCAGGATTGTTAAGAGAGGTCGCACTTTCGCACGTTTCCCTCCGCACAGATTCTCCGGCGAATTATTCATCCACTCTAACAACGACGCCCTTCGCAGGGTTCCGTGAATGCATTCCCAGTTTTGGGAAATTGAGAAAGCGTCATGGACAAAATGAAAACGGCGGAGTCGAAAGCTCCGCCGTCCTGAAGTGAATGATTTGGAACGCTGCTAATAAAGGTTGTTCTCGAGTCCGCGTTCGTACGCCATCGCAGTAAACAGCCTCTTTATACGCTGGTTGTCCTCGAACTTCGCTGTCCGCGCAATTGCAAAATCGCCTCGTGCGGATTTCAATTCGTGAAGCGCCAATCCGGCCGCCAGGCGGACTGTGACATCATACGCATCATCCTTGACGAGGCGCATCAACGGTATGATGCACTGCGAGAAATCATATTGCGGGGCGAATCCTTTCACTTCCTTGAGGACAAGCGCCGCGGATGCCTGGAGAGTCGGGATGTTGCTTTCGAGGCCGATGACGAGATTTTTCTCGATCAGCTCCAGTCTGTTTTGGGTGAAAGTGATGGTTGGTGTCGTCGGCTCCTCCGCTAGCAACACCCCACAGGCGCCGGCCACCAACACGAGCAGCAATAGTGACCGTTTCATGACAAACCTCCGTTGATTAAAAGTTTTGTTCTGCGGGTTCCTGGGCTCACACGCTCATACGGGGAGGGCACGACATGGTTTCATTCATCCCGAAACCTTCTTGGCGGAACGCAGTTTTTTTTCCGGAAGCTGAACTTGTTCCCCCTTTCTCCGTATGAGTACTGTTCTATTCACCTCGACCCGGTGTTCAGGACAGCCGGCCGATCGAAATGCAGGTCGAAGCGGCCATCCGCGGTGAGCGCCCATCCCGCCTTATTTCATTTCTTGCGTCTCACTTCTTTCTGTCATAAATTGACTGCAAGTTATTTCTGTATCATTCCTTCTGAGTCGTTTACGGATCATCCCCGTGAACAACGCGACCATTCAATCAACAAAGGACCAATTATGGATCATAAGCACAAGGAGCATCCCGGCAAACACCAGTATTTGTCCGGCAAGAGAGTTCTGCCCAAACCTTCCACAAAGGACAGTACGCTTGAAAGCATTATTGACAACATGGATGCCTACAACGGCGGCAGACTGCGGGCGGCGTGTCAATTGATGCGGGAAAAATATTCGCCGGACGACGTCACGATTGGCCTGAGTATTGCGGGTGCCTTGATTCCAGCCGGGCTCGGCCCTTCAACAATTATTCCCCTGATGAATCACGGTTTCATCGACTGGATGGTCTCGACCGGTGCGAACATGTACCACGACCTCCATTTTGCCTTCAATATGCCTCTGTACCGCGGTACCCACAATGTCGATGATGCGGACTTGCGCGAAAAAGGAGTGACAAGAATTTATGACATCCTGTTTGACTACCAGGATGTGCTGATGGAAACCGACAAAATTCTCCGCAAGATCATGCTGCGTCCCGAATTCCAGAAAGAAATGGGAACGCGCGAATATTATTATCATCTCGGGAAGGTTGTGGACGAGTACGAGCGGAAGAACAACCTTGGCCAGGTCAGTGTCCTTGCCGCTGCATATCGGAATGGTATCCCGGTCTTTACTTCCTCCCCGGGCGACTCAACAATCGGGATGAATGTGGCAGGGCTGGAACTCCTGGCCGACGTTGCAGGCCTGAGGGATCACTTCAAGCTCAAGATCAATCCGAGCATCGATGTGAACGATTCCACGGCGATTATTCTCAACGCACGGAAATACGAAAACGGCAAAGCCGGAGTCTTGTTGATCGGAGGAGGCAGCCCGAAGAATTTCCTGCTTCAGACCGAACCGCAAATCCAGGAGGTGCTGATGATCCCGGAGGCAGGTCAGGACTACGACATCAACATCACCGACGCGCGTCCGGACACAGGCGGACTCTCAGGCGCGCCACCGAGCGAGGCGGCAAGCTGGGGAAAACTGGATCCGACGAAGCTCGACGAGACCGTCACAGCGTACATCGATGTCACGGTGGCATTCCCCCTCCTCGGAGCGTATGTCCTCCAGACGACAAATCCCAAAAAACTCAAGCGACTCTATGACCGCGGCGAGGAGCTCCGTCAAAAACTTGCCAAATCCTATGTTGAGAACAACAAGGAAATTGATGAGCTCAAGGGTCTGATGAAGAAGTTGTAATCCCTGCCCAACAGCACGGAGTCGCCTCCTGCGTG
>DATDNS010000460.1:0-5287 GCA_036518155.1 Bacteroidota bacterium | reverse complement strand
TATCCCGTTCTGCCCTGTGGATCTCGCGGTCCATTTCATGACGCAGAAGGCAACACTGAACAATAACGCCGGTGACAAGGTGATGTCGCTGAGCGGGACTGCGTTCGGCGCAGAAGTCAGCAAGAGTCTGATCCTCTTTACGCTCTACGGTGGATTCCAGATCGAGAGTTCAAATCTTACCGTCGATCCGTACAACTATACGGATCCCAGCACGAGTGTCACGGCGAAAATTGACGGATTCTCACTCAAAGGCGCGAACAAGAGCCGTGTCCTTGCGGGATTCCGGATACTCCTTGCTGTGATCAATATCCACGCGGACTATTCGGTCGCAAAGTATCCTGTCATCACTGCCGGCGTCGGAATCACATTCCGTTAGCCCTGCAGTTGTAGTGCCGCGAATAGTTTCTTATATTTTCCCGTCCCGATAACCCGGGACGGGATTTTTTTTACTTGCCAAACCCAGCATGAAACCCCACTTGTGGCTCGTCCTCATCTGTGCCGTGGCGCTTGCGTCCTGCGACGTTGAGCAGGATAATCCGATTTCCAGCCCATCGGAATACTACGATCAGGGAGTCCGGTTCTTCGACGAAGGCTCGTATCGTCAGGCCGAGGCAAGTTTTGTCAACGCAATCGCTCTGATTGGAAAGAACACCGAATTTATAAATTCCGCTGAACTCTACGCATACCTCGGCCGGACCAACCTTGAGCTCGGCGAATACCGTTCTGCAATCGATCATCTCGAAAACGCCATTCAGCGGAGCGCCCAGTTGAATGACTATCGCCTTCAGGCACGGATCACGGGGTGGAAGGCGGATGCGTATCTCGAAATGAGAAACTATGCGGACGCCGCGGAGGAATATCGCAAGTCCATGCGGTTATCGTCTGCCCTGGACGACGCCACGACGAGAGCCGCAACGGGTATTCATATGGGTTCAGCACTGGTTGCCGAGGGCCATCTCGACCAGGCATCAAACGCGTTCAATGAGTCGCTGGGAGTATTCCAGAGTGCCAGACAGGCCAACGGCATCGCCGAAGCTCTCGGGGGTATCGGGGACATCTATCGACGCGAAGGGAGATATTCCGAGGCGCTCAATACACTGAATCAGGCAACTGAGACGCTTGGAAGCGGCGGGGATCCACTCCTTCAGGCAAAACTCAAGATCGTCACAGGGCTGGTGCAGAACGCACAAGCGAACGCAAATGGCGCAATCATCGAATTCCGCGATGCAGTCAATATTCTCAGGAGAAGGCAGGTCAGCAGGAATTATGAGGCACTGTCGCTGTTCTTGCTCGGGTCCGTCTATGAAGACAACGGGCGGTTCGCCGACGCCAAGAAATACTATTCCGATGCGCTCGACATCGATAAAGCCGTCGGCGACAGAATTTCCGAGGACTATCTTTACTATTTCATCGTCCGCTGCAACCTGCGTTTGATGACCGATGAACAACGAAGCCAGGCGTCCGAGAGGCTGCTGCAATCGTACCAGCAGATTGCGTCGAAGTTCCACGAATGCGGACACAGGACCGGCGAGGCGTATCTCTACACGTTGATCGGCTCACTCTACGAATCGCGCGGCGATTTTGTCAACGCACGGGCGATGTACCAGAAAGCAGTGGATCTTGACCTCGAGATGAGAGGGGAGTACTTCGACGCAGACCTCCATCTGCCCCTGATGTCGGAATTGGGGATCGCGGGCAACCACACCCAGTGGTACACCATGCTTGCCGCTGTCCTTCTCAAGATGAACCTCAACGATGAAGCCGTGGCAGTGCTGGATCTCGGACAAGTCCGGTCGTCGATGGATACGTTTGAACATCTTGAAGTGACGCTGCGGCATCCGCAGTTGAAAGACCTTGTGAAGGATTGCCGGTCGAAACTGAACACGATCGAAATGCTCGAGATGGAGTTGACGAACATGCTCTCGGGAAGACAGCAGACCGCCGATCCCAAAGCCATCACGTCGATCCAATCGCAACTGACAGACCTCAGAAAAAAGGTCAACGATCAAACCGGGAGGATTATCGCAGTCCAGCCGAATTATGAACTATTCCTTGCCGCGCAACAGAAGAATGCACAGGATTTTCGATCATCGATTCCCGGCGGGACTGTGGTGCTCACATTTTTGCCCGCTGCCGACGAGCTCTATCTGCTTGCCGTGACACGGGAAGGGATTGAGGTGCATACCGTGGCAATCGGCAGGGACAGCCTGCTTTCGCTTGTTCAGGAATATGAACGGCTGCTTCAGGATCCGCAGGTCTACGCCGGAGCCGGGGGTGAAGCGAGCCTTCCTTCGATGGCCAGATTTGAAAAACTGTCGACGCAGCTGTACGAGTATTTCATCCGCCCCATCGAACCGCGATTTGAGCGAAATCTTGCCATCGTTGCGGGGAATGATTTCAGAGACTTTCCTTTTCACGCCCTCGAACGGCAGGACAAAAAAGCCAACGTGAAATACCTGATCGAGCTCACGAGCGTGGACTATCTGCCGATGCTCTCGGCGCTGCGCTATAAGACTGCGAGCACGCCCGACATCAACAACGTCATTGCGTTTGGGAATCCTAACGGCCAGAACTGGTCGGTGGACTACGAGCTCCGCGATATCCGGAGTTTCTTCAAAGGAGCCACGGTATTGCTGGGCACGGATGCCACGTGGAAGAACCTCCTGCAACTGCAGGGGGATGTCCTGCAACTCTCCACCGATTTCCTGAACAGGCCGGGCGGATACGACCTTGGCGAGTTTGTGTGTTCAAACGGCAAAACGCAGGGTGAGACAGAAGATATTGCCTTCGAGCATCTGACGGACCAGCAGCCCTACCCGGTGATCGAGCTTTCGAACCAGCAAAGCAAGGGGGCAGGTCTCTCGCCGCTGCACGCACTCCTCTTAAGGATGAATGGCACCTCGGACATCTTCCTCAACGCCTGGATCGCCGACAGGAAGGCGGCAAAATTCTTCAGTGAATATTTCTACACGAACCTCGCCAATGGACTGGCACCGGGCGATGCCTATCGCCAGGCACTGCTGAACCTCATCGGAACCCGCGAAGTGAGCCATCCCCGCTCGTGGGGACAATTCTTTCATTTCGGTCTGGGGTAGGTTTCTACCGTACGCCTTTGACAAAGTCCAGGACCGGCCTTTTTCTTCTCACAGCAATCGTCGTCATCCTCACAAGGCTGCCATTTCTTCAAGCAGGTTACGGAGTAGATCCTGACGCGTGGAGAATGGCCGCAACGGCAAGAGCTATCGCCGCGACCGGAGAATACCAGGCTTCGCGTCTTCCCGCGTATCCGATCCCGGAGCTTGCCTATTCGTTGTTTGCGCATCAGTCTCCGTTCGCATTCAACCTTTGCACTGCATTGTTCAGCGGACTTGCCGCGGGTTTCCTTGCACTCACGATGCGGCGGCTGGGGAGCAAGGATGCAATGCTTGCCGGCATTGCGCTGGCCTTCATCCCGATTTTCTACATCAGCAGCACGGTAACGATGGATTACCTTTGGGCGCTCTGTTTTGTGCTCGCCGGTCTCTCCTATGCAACCGATCAACATCCGCTGGCTTCGGGATTACTGCTGGGACTGGCAACCGGCTGCAGAATCACCTCCGTGATGCTTGCCATCCCGTTATTGATGATCCTCACTGCAGGGCTCAAGGGTAAGACCCGTCTCCGCAGTGTCGCGACATTTCTGATCTCTCTCGTTCCGCTGCCTCTCTTGGCGTACACGCCGGTGATGAGGAAATATGGCTTGGGTTTCCTTCAGTTTCACGAAGGCAGCTATCCTTCAGTAGTCAGCATCATGCGAACCGCAACGATTGATGTCTGGGGTATCGTCGGCACGGTGGCGATTGTCACGGCCCTCGTCGCCGTTTTCGCACACGGAAAGGGTCGGCCGGCGGAGACCTCAATTCCAAGCCAGATTCCATTTCAGCACGTCGTTGCGTGGGGCGTCGCGATCGTGATGATGGTTGCATTGTTTATGCGGTTGCCGGTGGAGGCTGGGTATCTCCTGCCAATTCTCCCGTTCGTTCTCCTTCTCCTCGCGTATGTTTTGAAACGCCGCTTCTTTGTGTTGCTGTGCATCGCACTTGTCTGCTCACCGATGCTCCTCAGTTACGATGCTATCGACAGGCCGTGGAGTCCGGTTCCTTCTTCGGTGGCGTTTCCGTTCGTTGTGCAGGGGAGAACGGTAGTGTTCGATGTTCTCCAAGGGCCGATTTGGATGGATCGTAACCGCCGGGCCAGACGAATGGAGTATGCGGAAATGATCCTTGCGTTTGCGGATCGCCTGGATCATCCGGGCGTTGTCGTTGCAGGAATCTGGCTGCCCGAGCTCGTCGTCCTGGGCGGCGGGGACCAGACACACGTGGAAGGGGATTCCGCGTCGTTTGTTCGCGGACGTGCCGAGTTTGTAGGGTTGCTTGATGCCCGTAGTGCAACGGTGTGCCGCGAACGCGGGAAGCAACTGTACTATATTCCGGGCCAGCAGTTGTACAATGCGGACGTCTTTGGGGTCAATCTGGCGGAATTTGGTGCCCGTGAAATCCGGTAAACGGGTGTACAAAAAAAATCCCGGCCTGGCCGGGAGTTCACGCGAAAGAGCTTTTCCTGCGGGATGATTGTTTTGTGGTCCGTTACTTCCGTTTTACCTTCACACTTCCGAGACCCGATTCAATTTGTATCGTAAGCTTGTTTGCACTGTTGTCAAATCCCGATGTCTCGTACACGCCATCCTTTGTTTCGGAAAAATCATCGTCGAGGTCGAAACTCGAGAAGAAACTCGTTTCATAGAGGAGCTTCGCCGCCACGTCCCGGGGAACGGAAACGCTCACCGAGCCCAACCCGACTTCGATTTTCGCGCTTGCGTCGTGACGAAGACCTCCGCCAAAATCAAGTTTGTACGATCCAACACCTCCGCTGAACTTAAGCTTCCTGAAGTTCGTATTGCACAGGTTTGTCGCGGTGAATTTGCTCACACCGGACTCAATCTTGACGTTTTCTGCAGGAATGGTGTTTGGCTCGTCGCACCGCATGTCGACACTGCTCGCACCGGTTGAGATCGTAAGTTCCTTTATCTGAAGGCTGGAGAGGTCGATGTCCCCCCGCCCCGCTCCAAGTTCAATATCGAAGGAAATCGGGATCTGATCCGACAGCCGTACTGTCAGTTTCCGATGATGGTCGTCGTCGGAGTCTTCATCCCCCCAAACGCGGGAAGACTTTTTCAGGCGGATCCGCAGAACCCCTTCGTCACCGTGAAGGTCGTATTCGACCTTGAGCTTCTCGTGGTTGTCCGACT
>DATDNS010000459.1:0-3810 GCA_036518155.1 Bacteroidota bacterium | reverse complement strand
ACAAGCTTCGACCGGAGGTTGTTGTCATTGCCGAGCCGACAAACCTCTCGGTCTATCGCGGCCACCGGGGAAGAATGGAGATCGAGGTTCGGACGAAGGGTATTTCGTGTCACGGCTCTGCACCCGAGCGTGGAGTCAATGCTGTCTACAAGATGGCTCCGATCGTGCAGGATATTGAGCAACTCAATGAGCGTTTGGGTGGAGAACCATTCCTCGGCAAAGGAACTGTCACGATTGCGGAAATCAGATCCACGTCGCCATCGATGTGTGCGGTCGCAGATTCATCGACTATCCATCTCGATCGTCGACTCGCGGCCGGCGATACCATCGATTCCGCGGTGAAGGAAATACAGGATCTTCCGGGAGTCAAGAAGGCCAACGCCGAAGTGGTCGTTCTGGATTATGCCGTTCCGAGCTGGAAAGGGCTCACGTATCCTACGAAAAAATACTATCCCACGTGGCTCCTGCCCGAGAATCATCCGGTTCTTGCGAGCGGGGTGAAAACATATGAAGGGCTCTTCGGTCAGAAACCTCACGTGGGTCGATGGGTGTTTAGTACCAACGGCGTAGCTGTCATGGGAATGCACAACATTCCGTGTATCGGATTCGGACCCGGAAATGAAATCCACGCCCACATGGCCACAGAGCAAATTCCGATTGAGCATCTGGTAAAGGCCGTGGCGTGGTACGCGTCGTTTCCATTGGTCCATACGGGTTCCGCAAAGGTGTAAATATTCAAGGACTTGAGCGTCTGTGTTTGTCCGTTTCCTCTGTGTATTTCGTGGTTAATGCTCTTGTCAATGAACCACGGATGACACGAAAAAAACACAGACGCACACTGATTGATGAGCAAGGATGAACGATATGTTCGCAAAAATAGTTGAGAGTCTTGGCCACCAGGATTTGCTCGTCCTCGCAACGATCGTGTCGTCTGAAGGTTCTTCGCCTTTGCCTGCCGGTGCGATGATGCTCGTCAAATCCGAGAGCGGAGCAATCAGTGGAACGGTCGGCGGAGGGTTGCTTGAGGCGCTCGTGATCGAGGAAGCGAAGAAGTATTTCGGCGGGATCCACGAAGCCAAAGTGGGGAGGTTCGATTTGAACGATGATGTTTCCAACGAAGGAATGATTTGCGGGGGAAGTGTCGACGTCCTTTTGGAGCCGATCACCGAACTTGATCTCAGTGTTTTTCGAATGCTCTTGCGTTCCCGCAATGACGGGGCGGATTGCGTTCTCATTCGAAGTTTCGGCGATTCAACGAAGAAGATTCAACGGTTAGTCCTGACGTCCCAACACGAGACAGTTCCGGACACATTCCTTTCCAAGGCGGGAATCGACAAGAGCGCACTTGCTGATGCCATCCGCCATTCGTTCGGCAAAGAGGATATCCGGCGTATCAAGACCGATCGCTCCGAAGTCATCATCCAGCCGATCCGAGGAGTACAGGACCTGGTGATTTTCGGCGGAGGCCACGTTTCGAACTATCTCGCACAGATTGCTTCTGTAGCAGGGTTTTCAACGACGGTCATCGATGACAGGGAGGAGTTCGCCAATCCCGACCGATTTCCCGGCGCGTCTCGTGTCCTGGCTTCAGAGTACGACAAAGCGTACACAAAGATCGAAGTCAAACCCTCCACCTTCATTGTTATTGTCACGCGCGGTCACCAGTCTGACGAGTCCGTTCTCGAAAAAGCAATTCGCACTCCCGCACGATATATTGGCATGATTGGGAGCAAAAGAAAGGTGATCGCCACGTTCAAGAACCTCGTTGAACGGGGTGTGACGCTTGCTGAATTGAAGAGGGTTCACGCGCCCATCGGTCTGGATATCGGAGCGGTGACAGCGGAGGAAATCGCCGTGAGTATTGTTGCGGAGCTTGTCCGTGTTCGCCGGAACTTCGCCGGTCCTGCCACCTCCATTGCCGACGAGTTGAAGGAATGGTTCGAAGCCCAGGGATGTTCTTGATCAAGCGCATCGTCACCGGCAGACCCGCCTAAGTTGAACCCCTGTCCGAAGTTCCAGGACTCATCGCTGAAATACTTCCACATCAAGTCAGCCGCCTAACCCCGCCGGGATTGCTAGCACTCTCACCGGCCGGCTGCGAATCTTGTCGCAGAACACATACTTGTTCTCTTTGTGCGAACTTTCCAAACAGAAAAATTGTATAGTACTCCACAGACGAATGTTGTACGTTTGTTCCAAATCGAGCGCTTCGATTTGCGGTGGGCATACGTGGATACATGAGGGAGCATAAATGGACACACTCTCACTCGACAATTTTCTTTCTGCCGGGTCGGACGCGGAATCCGCGCGCTACCGAATTCTCGCATCGCTGAGACATTCCCGCATCAACTTCGATCATAATCGGATCTATCCGGATCTCACCGGTTTGATCGAACTGAAGAAGTCCCTCGAAGGCATTGTCAACGGCACATCGAAGTTTCTGGACAACGTCCCGCAGAAGCTCAAGGACATCGATCTGGTGAACAAGAAACTGATCTTTGAACCTCCGGACATCTCGTGCACCCCAGTGGACAAGGTGCTGGAGTTGATCCACTGGGCTCTCCCCTTGATTACTGAAGCCATTGAAGAAGGAAGAAGGATCTACGACTTCGTAGAAGAGAACCTTGCAATAAAGGAAGTCGGCATCGTTCCATTCTATCACGACGAAGGCTATTGGTTGGTACCGGACAACAGGAATTCACGCCTCCATGTCATCCGGTTCAGTCTCGCGTTGTACGAATCGGAGACCGAAAAATTCCGTACGCTGAAAACAACAATTCTGAAAACGTTGGAACAGGCGAACATCCGAATGCCCGTGGAGTCAATCAAAATGGGCCTGGTCGAAGAACACCGGGAGCTCCCGAATCCGGCGACATTTGTCTGTGAGACCGATCTTGATTTTCCATTCAAAGAAACAATTTTTCCGGTTGCAAAACGCAAGCTCATGGTGAGACTTGCAGCGTAGCCAGGTGTACTCTGATATTGTGTGAACAGGTGTGTGACGGGCGGCGTCGATTGCGGTCAGGGATTCTCCGTGAGTCTTCGTATTCCGGAAGATTTCCACCGATAGCGGCACGCGGTGCATTCCCAGCATCGTAGAATCTGTTCCTCCTCCAGAATGAAGCTCTTGCCGTATTCCAATGACAGGAATTGTTCCAGGAGACACCGCACGATTGCAGCAAAAGAATCCCGCTCCTTAGTCTTCTCCGAAGAGCAGCGGGGACATCGATTTGGCTCTTGAATCATTTTGCACGGTTCCTTCGTCGGGCAGCGTCAATCACGCACGGTTCGCCATTCTGTCCGACGCGGATGGGAAACGCGATCCTGTGCGCCGGACACGTCCTATTGTACGTACCTCTTCCGTTTCAGTATCGACAGAGACGTCAGGACAAGTAACGCGACGATCAGTGTTCCAGTGAGAATCACCGCCCACCAGTTCACTTGTTTTGATTCGATCCACATCGTGTAGCCGAAGTACTTTGCGTAGTCCTTGAAGTCCTTCCACGTTGCCTTGTTCCCTTCGATGGT
Source organism: Bacteroidota bacterium (assembly GCA_036518155.1). Lineage (GTDB taxonomy): Bacteria > Bacteroidota > Ignavibacteria > UBA10030 > UBA10030 > JADGQA01. The sequence continues at coordinate 282 of DATDNS010000459.1, read as the reverse complement.
CGGTGCGTTCGAGCCTGTAACCAACCCGGGCATGATGATGCTGGTGACGTAGGTCCCTGCGAAATCCGCTCCTATGGTGTTTTCGATCTCTTTGAAAGCTTTCGCGCTGGAGTGCCACGCCTTGTCGACCAGAGATTTCCTGAAGACTCTTCCGAATATGATGCGCAGTGTGTCGACATTTCCTTTCTCAAGACTGTTCTTCGAGTATTCGTAGAGAGTGTCTTTCATGCGTGCGACGACAGAGGAATCCAGCTTCGGGTCGTTGAGTGTCTTTACTGCCTG
>DATDNS010000458.1:0-3634 GCA_036518155.1 Bacteroidota bacterium | reverse complement strand
AGGGTAGTTCCAGCATTTCCGCAACCATGGAACCGACTGCCGCATCGTCGCCGTCGATCGACTGCTTGCCGAAGAATACCGCGTCGGGCGAAATGCCTTTGATGAAGTCTGCCAGCGCACGCGCAACCGAAAACGAGTCTCTGCGCGATTCGTCTTTCAGGAGAACCGCCTTGTCCGCCCCCATGGCAAGCGCTTTCCTCAGCGTCTCCTTGTGCGCGTCCCCGCCGAGGGAAACCACGATGACTTCGCCACCATTTTTTTCCCTGAGGCGCAGGCATTCCTCCACGGCAAACTCATCGTACGGATTGATAATGAATCCGACACCCGTCTTGTCGATTGACGTGCCGTCGGAACCGACATTGATCTTTGCCGTGGTATCGGGAACGTGATTGATGCACGCAACGAGCTTCATACTTGATTCTCAGTCAATGGTTCGTGAGTCCGCTTCACCTATGGTAGAAAACTTTTGGACAAGCATCAAGGCATAATTCCTTGTGTGCTATTGTCACGACTGCCGTTTGTAGAGATTCCCGGTATTGACACTGACACCCAGAACTTTGAGACACATGAAGAGTTCGGCCTTGTGATTGATGTGGTGTTCAACCGCGAGCATCGCAAGTCTCCACCGGGGTACCCGTCCGAGCTGGGGTGAGTCCACTTCGCCGTTGTTGAACTCTTCTTCCGTCAACGAACCGAGAATCGATCTGAATTCGGCGGCATTCTCGTTCAGTACCCGTACGGCCTCCCCGACATCCATCGACGGCGTGTGGCGGTTCATTACGAACCGTTCCCGCATGGAACGAAAGCCCCATTCGCCGCGCGCGATCCCGTGCGCGTAGACGCCCAGCGCGCCTGACAGATGGGCAATCTGCTGACCGAGAGAAAATCCGTTGTCCACGGGCTTCCAATCAAGTTTATCCGGCGGAATGAGGCGGAACAGTTGTTCCGTGGGAGCAACGACGTCATCGAAGTACGCAAGAAAATTCCGGAGTGTCACGGCTTCTCTCCCGCGTGCGTCAAAGTATACTCTTCAGGAATGCCGGCGCAACATTGCCGCCGCTGATCATCGCACAAATTTGTTTGTTCCTCACGTTGAGTACGTTGTGGTAGACAGCCGCCGGTGCAACCGCGCCGGTGGGTTCAACGACGATTTTCATGCGTTCGAGGAAGAATTTCATCGTCTCGACGACTTGTTCGTCGGTAACAGTAACGACGTCGTCGACATACTTCATAATGATCTCAAAATTGTGCCGTCCAATCGATTGCGTGCGCATGCCATCCGCAATGGTCTTGGGAGGATCGATGCGGACGATTCGCTTCTGGCGGAATGTCTGGTAGCAATCGTTTGCCGGCTCCGTCTCAACGCCAATCACCCTGATCGCAGGGAACAGGTGTTTCGCGGCAATGGCATTTCCTGAAATCAGGCCGCCTCCGCCGATGGGGCAGAAGAAATAATCCAACGCCTTCAGCTCCTCCGCCACTTCGAGCATTGCCGTCCCGGCACCTGCGATGATTTGTTCATCATCGAACGGCGGGACCGGCGTGTATCCGTGTTGTTCGGCCAACTGCCTGGCAACGCGTTCGCGGTCTTCGGACGAATCTTCACAGAACACCACCTCCGCCCCGTACCCGCGCGTCGCATCGACTTTGATCTGCGGGGCGATCCGAGGCATGACAATCACGGCCTTGACCCCCAGCAGCCGCGCCGCGAGAGCCACACCCTGCGCATGGTTGCCGGAGGAATGGGCCACGACCCCGCGGGACCGTTCTTCCGCTGTCAGGAGTGAAATCTTGTTGTACGCACCGCGAAGCTTGAATGCCCCGACCTTCTGAAAGTTCTCTGCTTTGAAGAGGACTTTGTTCCCCGATCTTATGTTGAAGGATTGCGAAGAGAGAAGAGGAGTTTTGTGTACAACCGGTTTGACACGGGCGTACGCGGCTTCAATATCTTGGAAAGTCACCATGAACGGTTTCGCGCAGGTGTTAAGGTAGAAAAAAGGGAATGGAGAGACAAGGTAATATGAACGTTCACCTGGAGTGCACAAGCATGAAACGGAGATCCTGTCTCACTGTGCAGAATTGGGAATGACTGCCCGAACGGAAAAGGCTGCCGTATGTTCAGGCTTCAGCGTGGACGAACTCGTGGCCCGTCTGTTGGAGCAGGTGAACGGCCTTGACGAGGTGCTCTTCCATCATGAAGATGAACACATTCGAAAATGTTGTGATGCAGCAGACCGGAATATTCGCTTCGGCGAGCGGCTTCGTGACTGTTGCGAGGATTCCGACTTCCTTCGCGATGTTTCCCTGGCTCATGACTTTGAGGCAGCGCCAGCCGACTTCCTGTTGAACGTTGTTCGGTGCCATGAATTCGGGACAAATGATCGTCAGCTCGTCCTCGGTCCTGGATGTGAAACACATGTCACCCTTGGTGAAAATCACCGGGATTTCACCGAACTGGGGAAGCTTGTTGATGCTGAACTTGTCTTCCAGCATCATGATCTTAAGTTTCTTGTCCATGGAATATCGTCTGTCCTTTGAACAAACCGGCAACACCGCTTCCGGTGTCGTGCACGCGTTTTGCGTGGTGCCAATTTAGCATTTCTCCTGCGCACGCGCAAGGAAATCCCGATCAACCCCTGTCCGGCATCACGCGTGTGGCAAATAACCGCGAATTTTTCCTATATTCCTGCGGTTGGAATCGGGGAACAACGTCTGTTCAGGAGCAACGGTGAACAAATTTGCAGCGACAACCCAGGATATCACGGTCACCGTACGGCCGGTCTATTTGGACGGTCAATCGGACATGATCCAAAAGAAGTTTGTGTTCGCCTATTTCATACGGATTGAGAACAACGGCAAGGACAGGGTTCGCTTGCTCCGACGTCACTGGAATATCAATCATTCGAACGGACGAACAGAAGAAGTCGATGGTGAAGGCGTCGTGGGCAAACAGCCCCTGATCCTTCCGGGCGAAGCGCACGAATACAACAGTTACTGCGTTTTGGAAACATTCGAGGGGTGGATGGAAGGAACGTATCTTATGCAGCGTTCCAACGGCGAGCAATTCAGCGTCACAATTCCGAAGTTCATCCTCCGCGCTGCCGCAAATTGATTCCTATCATCGGCACACCTGCGTTTTCCGCCGACTCAGTGTACCCGATTCACTTCCCCGACAAACGCGGATAGCTTCCTTTCATCGAGTTTTCCGTTCGTTCTCACGCCGCTGCATACATCGACAGCAAATGGCGAGACGGTACGGATGGCTTCTGCGACGTTTTCGGAATTCAATCCTCCGGCCAAATAGACCGGAACTTCCACGCGTTCGCGTATCGTTCTACTGATCGACCAATCGTGTACACGTCCGGTTCCACCAAGCTCTTTCGTCGCCAGGGCAGGGTTTCCGGAATCGAGCAGAATTGCATCAACGTACTTCGCGACAGCCGCAGCCCGATCGACGGCACGTTCATCCCGAACGTGGATCACCTGAACCAGTTTGATCCCGGGCATGTTGTTTCTCAGTTCCGCATATTCCCTGACCGGAAATTCGTCGACAATCTGGATGGTGTTCGTCAGCGTCCGGCGGTGCTGTGCGACAATTCCCGCAGCATCCTGCCTGCTTGTCAACAGGAACGTC
>DATDNS010000457.1:0-2376 GCA_036518155.1 Bacteroidota bacterium | reverse complement strand
CTTGCCCGGCCAATGCCATCCGCTCTATCCGATACTTTAGGAAATTCCACGTATTCGAGCGGGTAAAAAATCCTCAGGAGTATTGGTTCACCACACTCTGACAACGGAGCCTCTCGTGCCAGCCAGCCGCCAAGAGAACTGTAGGACAGACAACTCCGGAGGCACGAAAAAGTAAGACCCCAAGAAAGTACTTGACAAAGCCGATCGGCAACCTTATATTTGTAAAGTTATTTATGAAATTACATAAGTAACTAAGCAAATGACAGCTCATATCCTTATAATCAAAGAACACAGGTGGTACCGATGCTTGATGAGACGGACATTAAAATCCTTGAAATACTGCAAAAGGAAGGAAGAACGAAACGCAATGAATTGGCAGAGAAGGTAGGATTATCGCTTCCTGCAGTTTCCGAACGCCTGAACAAGCTTGAAGAATCAGGCATTATTGTCGGCTATTTCGCGCGGCTGAACTACCACATGCTCGGCAATGATGTAACGGCGTTTATCATCACGACGGTTGATTCTTCGAGGCATTTCGCATCCTTTGTTGAACACGCAATGAACACTGCTGAAATCCTCGAATGTCACGCAATAACAGGAGATGGTACCCACATGGTTAAGATCCGGACCGAGAATACTGCTGGTCTGGAAAAATTGCTCGCGAAGATACAATCGTGGCCGGGTGTCGCAAAAACCACGACGAGCGTGGTCCTGTCAACATCGAAAGAGACAATGCAAATCAAACTTCATAACCCAAAATAACAGTTCATACCTAAAGGAGCGCTATGGCAAACAAAGGGAAATCGGATGGCAGCGTGGAGAAGGTCTTTAAGCTTATGAAAGACCACGGGGTACGAATCGTCGATATGAAATTCACGGATCTGATCGGACAATGGCAGCACTTCTCGATCTCGGCGACGGATTTTACGCCTGACATCTTCGAGGATGGACACGGATTCGACGGATCGAGTATCCGTGGATTTCAGAAAATCCACGAGAGCGATATGCTTCTCATTCCCGATGCGGATTCGGCATTCCTTGACCCGTTCACGGCAGTACCGACACTAAGTGTTATCTGCGATATCGCAGACCCAATAACGCGCGAGAACTATTCACGCGATTCGCGCTATATTGCCCTGAAAGCCGAATCATACCTCCGGAGCACGGGAATCGCCGACACCGCCTATTTTGGGCCTGAGCCGGAATTTTTTATTCTCGACAACGTGCGATTCGATCAATCGTACAATTTCGGTTTTTACTATCTCGACTCCGACGAAGGATTCTGGAACAGCGGCAACGCGGATAAACCAAACCTTGGGCACAAAATACGATACAAAGAGGGCTATTATCCCGCGCCGCCTCTGGACAGTCTCCAGGACCTCCGGACTGAAATGGTGTTGACAATGGAGCAGATTGGAATTCCCGTGGAAGTACACCACCACGAAGTCGCATCCGCCGGCCAGACGGAGATCGATATGCGCCGCGATACGTTGATCAAAATGGCCGACAACTACATGAAGTACAAGTATGTGACGAAAAATGTCGCGAAACGGAACGGCAAGACTGTCACATTCATGCCCAAGCCGATTTTCGGCGACAATGGATCGGGGATGCACGTCCACCAGAGCCTCTGGAAGGGAGGAAAACCCTTGTTCGCAGGCAATGGTTACGCCGGCCTCAGCGAGCTGGCACTCTACTACATTGGCGGACTGCTCAAACACGCCCCTGCGCTCTGCGCAATTACGAATCCGACGACGAATTCCTACAAGAGACTTGTTCCTGGATTTGAGGCTCCGGTGAATCTGGCGTATTCACAGCGAAACCGGTCGGCTTCGATCCGTATCCCCATGTATTCTTCGAATCCGAAGGCAAAAAGAGCCGAATTCCGCTGCCCTGATCCAACGTGCAATCCATACACCGGTTTTGCGGCAATGTTGATGGCAGGACTTGATGGAATCATCAACAAGATTGATCCCGGAAAGCCACTTGACAAAGACATCTACGACATGAGTCGTGAGGAACTGAAAAATGTCCCGTCAGCACCCGGTTCCCTGACGCAGGCGATCGAAGCGCTCGAAAATGATCACGATTTCCTGTTGAGAGGTGATGTGTTTACGAAGGATACCATCGAAGTTTGGATCGAATACAAACGCGAGAAAGAAATTGCACCGATGGCACTTCGGCCACACCCGTACGAATTCATGCTCTACTACGACGTTTAATGAATTCGTCGCATCGTTGCTTTCATCAAATCCCGGTCCGAAAAGACCGGGATTTTTTTTGAGATTCGATTGCATTTCTAATGCGTTCTTGCTACTTTTTTGAAACAATACCCGCAATTGTCCTTGGAATTTACCCGCATCAAATACAACATAG
>DATDNS010000456.1:0-3274 GCA_036518155.1 Bacteroidota bacterium | reverse complement strand
GAGTCAATTTGTAGCGGAGGCAATCGTGCTCTGTCAAATCGGCGGTATCGTCGGCATCGGGCTTGGGATTCTTGCAGGAAACCTTGTCGCGATCGCCTTCGAAATTCCGGCCGTCTTTCCGGTGGATTGGGCCATGATCGGACTCGCCCTGTGTTCATTTATCGGGATCGCGTTTGGTGTTTATCCTGCGTGGAAGGCTGCCAATCTCGACCCGATCGATTCCCTTCGCTACGAATAGGAACCACTCTTTCTTTCATTCTGTTCTAGGATGTCGTGAACTTCAGCGAGACTGTCAAAATCGCTCTGACCGCGATCAGAGCCAACAAACTGCGCTCCGTTCTTACCCTGCTCGGGATTGTCGTAGGTGTATTCTCCATTATCGGTGTCATGACGGCTGTTCGCGTCCTTCAGAACAGCATCGAAAGCGGGCTGAGCGATCTGGGGGCCCATACGTTTCAAATCCAGAAAACGCCGCGCTTTGCCAATCGCAAAGAATGGCTCAAGGCCATGGCGCGCAAAGATATCACGTATCAACAGGCAAAGATGGTGGAAGACCGGATGACGCTCGCCGAGTATGTCGGCATCGAAGGAGGAGACGGCGGGTATTCCTTACACGCGGGCGATATCAAAACGAACCCTGACGTTGAAGTCTACGGTGAAACGAACCAGGGGTTCCCGACGAACAACTGGACCATAAAGGAAGGAAGGCTCTTCAGCGAGAGCGAGCTTTCGCACGAACAGAGTGTCGCGATCCTCGGTGACGCAGTTGTCAAAAAGCTCTTTCCAAACGGTAATGCCGTCGGGAGTCACATCAACATCGGGGACCTGAAATTCAAAGTGATCGGGACGGTGGAACCGAAAGGCGCTGCGCTGGGGGGGAACCAGGACAATTTTGTGATCCTCCCGCTCCAGACGTTTTTGGACAAGTTTGGGAAGCACCAGTCACTTCATATCATGATAGAATCAAAAACCCAGCAGGATTATGAAGACGCGATGGATGAGGCACGCTTCATCCTTCGCACCATCCGGAATGTGCCTCCGGCCGATCCCGACGATTTCTACATCTTCTCGAACGATTCTGTCATCTCGACGTTCAACGACTTCACGTTCTACGTCAAAATGGGGGTGGGATTCATCAGCTTCATCGCCCTCCTCGCAGCCGGCGTTGGTGTCATGAACATCATGCTGGTATCGGTCACAGAACGAACAAAAGAAATTGGAATCAGAAAGGCGATCGGCGCATTGAAATCGACGATCCTTGGCCAATTCGTCGTGGAAGCAATTGTCCTGTGTCAGTTCGGGGGGATCGTGGGAATTGTCCTGGGTATTATCGCAGGAAACCTGGTTGCCCTTGCCTTTCACGTCCCTGCGGTGTTCCCCTTCGATTGGGCTTTGATAGGATTTGCACTCTGCGCATTGATCGGAGTGGCTTTTGGCGTGTATCCTGCCTGGAAGGCGGCAAGTCTCGACCCCATCGTCGCACTCAGATTCGAATAATCCGCAACGGGGAATGCGGATTGTGGCGTTGATTCAATGAACTCCCCGGCCGAACAATCCGCACTCCGGCTTCGTTACGCTTTCATTCTCTTTCCTTTTTCCTCTTCCGAGAAAATCCATCCCGCGATTTTTCCCGGGTCGATATCTTCGAAATTCCTCCAATAGAGTCTCGAGCGGAAATGTCGTGAGGAAGTATCCGTTGCGCTGATTTTCTCCGCGTCTTTCACGATAACCGCAAATCTGGCTTTCCAGCGCTCCATGTTCTCAACTCTCAAATCAACCCATCCGTCGTGCACCCAGGCGTTGATCGCTTTCTCCGTGATCGGGAGCTCGTTCTCACCGCGGTACGGCGGAATCTTGATTTCTTTTCCACGGAGGAGAGTCTTTCCATCTGAGAGGAGAATTGGAATGCCAATGGAGATAATCTCCGAGCGAAGGTTCTTGTTTTCCCTGATACGAGTCTCGCAGGCTTTCGCCATCTGTTTCGCATTTGAACTCAAGACAGACTTCATCGTGCCAAACACTTGCTGCAACAGATACGCTTCGTAGAGGAGTTTGGAGAGCCGGGGAGGGCCGAGAATTTCGAAAGCAATGCTCCGCGTTTTGTGCTGTTCTTCCAGTGCCTTCAACTGCTGCAGGGCATTTTCGAACATAAATCCTGCTCTGTACGTCGGAGCGAGCGTTGCGTTGTCGAGGGCATTAATGATGTCGTGGCCGGTGTTGCCCCCCTTGATTTCAAATGCCACGGATTCAGCGATTTCTTCGGGAGTAACAAATTCCATTTGCCCCGGAGTGGAAATAGCTTCGAACTCGGCTCTTGAGAATGTACCATTTTCACCGGTGTCGATGAATACCGAGCGCAACGGCTCGTTCAATGATGTCCACGCCGGCGACGCAGGTTTCAATTCGAGAGTACCCTTCAGCGTGACACCCCGGTCGGGCGGACAATCAACGAGTTCAATGGCAGAGCCCCGCTTTCGGATTTCGCCGTAACCGATCTTCTTCCACGCAATCGCAGCTGTTGGTTTGATCTCTTTTGTGATGGGCGAATCGGGAGTCCGGCCCATGAGAAACAGGAGCATAGTGTGTGCGCCGGCAACTGAAGATTTGCTCAAAAGGACGCTGGAAGGTCGCTCTTCGCTGTGCGTATAGGGAATATTGAGACCCATGCCGCCCGTGCCACTGGTGCCAATCTTGATATAGATGTTGGTCCCCACGGCATGCATCGAGCGGTACATTAGTTGAACGTGCCGGATCAGCTGCGGAATATACTGGGTCGCAATCAGGCGCTCGGCAGTCTCGACGATTTGTTCCTCCCGGTTTCCAGTTGCCTTCTTGATGGCCTTCCTGACTTCACGGGCAACGTGGAAAATGTCCTGGTAAGCGATTGCCGTTGCGGAGTTGATGCAGTCGATGACGACGTCGGGTTTATACTTGTTCAGGAGCTGAAACACTGCGGAGCGCTGCAACACTTCCACACTGAACTCGTCGAGAAGGTCATCGATGAGCAATCGGCGTTTTGCCGCGTCCCGGAGAATTTCCTCGCGGCCGAGATCCTTCAGCGTGTGGCGCAGAAATATGTTGCCCCACCACGGGATGAAAAAATTCTTCCCGGCTTTTGGGAATTCTTTTTGGAGGAGTTCGACGGCCTCCCGGGCTTCTGATTCATTGAGGGAAGACACGATGATCCGTTTCGGCTTGTCTTCCATGAGCTTGCGACAGATGGCCGAACCGACGAGTCCCCATCCCCCCAGTACGAGTACTGTTTTATTTTGGA
>DATDNS010000455.1:0-2296 GCA_036518155.1 Bacteroidota bacterium | reverse complement strand
TGTCCGGTCGTCTCAGCGTGATCGACCGTTCGGTCGATTCCCAGACCGGGACGATTCGGATCAGGGTCACATTTCCCAATCCTCAGAATGTTCTCAGGGCGGGCATGACGTGCGACCTTCGCGTGCAAAACAACACTCCCGGCGGCAGCCTGCTCGTTCCTTACAAAGCAGTCGTTGAGCAAATGGGGGAGTATTTTGCGTTCGTCGTCAGGGGAACGAACGTATCACAGCAACGGATAGTTCTGGGTATGAGCATCAATGACAAGGTCGTCGTCCTCAGCGGATTGAAAGAAGGAGACCAAATCGTCACAGAAGGAGTGCAAAAACTCAGGGATAATTCCCCGGTGACAGTGCAGGATCCAGCGAACAGTTCCGTGGCTTCTTCCCCAAAGCAACACTGACCGCACGGCAAGTGCCTTATGATCGCAAACCTGTTCATTAAACGGCCCGTTACTGCAATCGTCACATCCATCGTCATCGTGATGGTGGGTGTACTGGCAATCGTCAAACTCCCGGTCAGTCAGTACCCTGACATCACCCCGCCGACTGTCCAAATCTCCGGTGTATTCAACGGGGCCGACGCACAAACCGTAGAACAAACCGTCACGACGCCAATCGAATCTCAGGTCAACGGGACACCCGGAATGGCCTATATGCAGGGGAACAGCACCAGCGACGGTCGCTCTACCATCAACGTGATCCTCAACGTGGGGACGAACCCGGATATTGCTGCGCTCGATATTCAGAACCGTGTCGGTATCGCAACGCCGCAGTTGCCGGACGACGTGAAGCGGCTCGGACTAACGACGAGAAAACGAAACCCCAGTATCCTTCTCCTTGTCGCCATGTATTCCCCGAACGGGACCCACGGCGTCCCTTTTGTCGACAACTATACCAATATTTTTATCAGGGATGCGATTCTCCGCGTGAACGGTGTCGGAGATGTCTTTACCCGTGCCGACGATTTCAGCATGCGGGTGTGGCTTGAACCCGACAAGCTGGCGCAGCTCGGACTGACGGCGAGCGATGTCGTCAATGCGATTGCAGAGCAGAACGTTCAGATTGCCGCGGGCTCAGTCGGTGCGCCCCCGCAGCACTCGACACAGGCCTTTGAGTATACAGTCTTTACGAACAGCCGGCTCAACACAGAAGATCAATTCCGCGATATCATCGTAAGGGAAAATACCAGGGACGGTTCGGCGGTCCATCTCAGGGATGTCGCCCGTGTTCAACTGGGGAAATTCAGTTACGCGAGCAATTCCTTCGTCGACGGCAGACCCGCGTCGTATTTGTTGGTCTACCAGGCGCCCGGTACCAACGCGCTGGATGTCGCAGAAGGCATCTACAAGGCGATGGAAAACCTGAAGAAATCGTTCCCCAAGGATGTCGACTATGTTATCCCCTTCGAGTCGGTTTCCGTCGTCAAAGTGTCAATCGATGAAGTGGTCACAACACTCCTGGAGGCCCTTGGGCTCGTTGTCCTGGTCGTGTTTCTGTTTCTCCAAAGCTGGCGCGCAACGCTGATTCCGGTCCTGGCGATCCCGGTCTCCATCATCGGTACCTTTGCATTTTTTATCCCGCTTGGCTTTACCATCAATACCCTGACGATGTTCGGGTTTGTCCTGGCGATCGGCATTGTGGTCGACGACGCGATTATCGTGGTGGAAGCGGTGCAACACTATATCGACCGGGACAGACTCGACCCGAAAGAAGCAACGATCAGGGCGATGAAAGATATTTCCGGTCCCGTTGTTGCCATTGCCCTCATCCTTACGGCGGTGTTTGTTCCCGTCGGCTTCATTCCCGGGATTGTCGGGAGGCTGTACCAGCAATTCGCCATCACCATTGCGATATCCGTCCTCATCTCGGCATTCATTGCATTGTCGCTCACGCCGGCCCTGTGCTCTCTTTTTCTTAAACCGACTCACTTCGAAAGAGATTCACGGGGCCTCAACAGGTTCTTCTACTGGTTCAATACCTGGTTCCAGAAAAATACAGATTCGTATGTCACGACCGTGGGGAGGAGCATCCGGTACGCACCGTATGTGTTGATCATGCTTGTTTGTCTCTATGCGGGGACGATCCTGCTCTTCAAGTTCAAGGCTACCGGGTTCATCCCGACGGAAGACGAAGGAAGAGTGTATATCACGTTTGAGCTGCCTGAGGCCTCGTCATCAGCGAGGAGCCTGGAAGTCCTGAATACGATGATGGGGATGCTCAAACAAACTCCAGGGATAGCCCATTTCGCGGCGCTGGGGGGACTCAACGTCGTGACGTTCGCAACCAAGTCAAACAG
>DATDNS010000454.1:0-3130 GCA_036518155.1 Bacteroidota bacterium | reverse complement strand
AAATCAACCGGAGACTTGCCGCACTGGCCCACGGGAAGGCAGCTGTTGCTGTCGTTGAAGCGGCACTGATGTACGAAGCAGGGCTCGACAAGGAACTCGACGCGGTCGTGGTCGTCGACGCCGAAGAAGATACGAAAATCGCGAGAGTGACAAACCGCGACGGCAGCAGCCGGGAATCTGTCCTGGCCCGCATGCGAGCACAAATGAGTCCTGACGCAAAGTTGAAGAAGGCCGATTATGTCGTCTATAACAACGGAACATTCGAAGAGCTCGAAGAGCGAGTTCGGTTTCTCTATTCGGTATTTGTAAACCTGCAGGGCAGCTGACGATGAACGAGAATATCCTCACGAAGGAACAGGAACTGTTCTTCCACACGTACAAGCGGCTCACGCTTGAAATTGAGCGCGGGGAAGGATGCTACCTCTTTACGAAGGACGGAACGAAGTACCTGGATTTCTTCGGCGGTATTGCTGTCAATGCCCTCGGCTACAACCATCCGCGACTCTGCAGCGCAATCGAACAACAGATCCACAAGTATGTTCACGTTTCGAATTACTTCGTCCAGGAACCGCAGGTAAAGCTTGCGGAAAAAATTCTCTCGGCGAGTAAGTTCGAGCGGATTTTTTTCACGAACAGCGGAACCGAGGCGACGGAAGGGGCAATCAAACTCGCGCGGAAGTGGGGGAAACCTCAGGGGAAGACTCAGCTGTTCGGATTGTCGAACGCTTTCCACGGACGAACCATGGGAGCGCTGTCCCTCATGGACAAGCAGAAATACCGTGACGGCTACGAGCCGTTCATCGAAAATGTCGGACACCTGAAGTTCAACGACGTCGCAGACCTCAAGCGCAGCGTCGATGAGAAAACTCTCGGCATCTTTGTCGAATTCATTCAGGGAGAAGGCGGGATTTTCGTGGTCAGCGGGGAGTATGCACGCGAACTCCAGGCCCTGCGGGAGCGGTTTGGCTTCCTGATCATCGGCGATGAAATCCAGAGCGGTATCGGGAGAACCGGCAGGCTGTTCGGGTTTCAGCACACAGGCGTTACCCCGGACATTGTCATCCTCGCAAAGCCCATCGGGGGCGGTTTGCCGCTCGGGGCGATACTTGGAAACGGCAGGGTCGCTGAAACGTTTACCTACGGTGTCCACGGCACGACTTTCGGCGGGAACCCCGTCGCGTGTGCAGCCGGACTTGTGGTGCTTGAAGAAGTCCTCGACAAGGGATTGATGCACCACGCGGAAGAAATCGGCATCTATCTTGGTTCCCGCCTCGCGCAGCTTAAGACGGATTTCCCGGCACTGGTAAGCGAAGTCCGCGGGTTCGGTTGTATGATCGGGTTGGAATTGTCGATGGACGGCCAGCCTGTCGTCGAAGCAATGCAGAGGCGGCGTATCCTCGTGAATTGCACGAATGTCAACGTGCTGAGGTTTGTTCCGCCGCTGATCGTCAGCAAAGAACAGTGCGACACGTTGGTTGCGGCGCTCCGCGAAGTGTTTGAAGAGATGAAAAAGTAATGGAACTCGAATCCACAACGTTTCACGCCCCCGAACTGTACGGCGATTCCTGGCTCAACGGGGAACCGGTCTCCATCCGCGATCTCCGCGGCCGTGTCGCTTTGATTGACTTCTGGGACTATACCAGCAATCATTGCATCCGGTCGGTTCCCTACCTCAGCGACTGGGCGGCAAAATACCGGGATTTCGAATTGGTCGTGATCGGCGTGCACACGCCGGAATTCAAGTTCGGCAAGACCGCCGGCGTTGTCCAGCGGGCACTCGAACGGCTGGGTATTCAGTATCCCGTCATCCTCGACAACGAGGCCCTTCTTTGGAATGCGTTCGGTGCCCGTACCTGGCCCACAAAATACCTGGTTGACAAAGACGGATTTATCCGGTTCACCCAGCAGGGTGAGGGCAATTATCAGCAATTCGAACGCGCGCTTCAACAACTGATCGTCCAGTCCGGATATCGCGGCAGGCTGCCGGATCTAACCGGGCATATTCGCGACACGGATTCCCCGTCAACCATCCGTTACCGGTCGACCGGCGACATTTTCCTTGGCTATCTGAAAGCGGCATTGGGCAACAACGACGGCTACAATCCTGAATCCACCATCGACTACGTCGACCCGAATATCTACATGCCGGAGCGGTTCTACGCGAAGGGAAAATGGCTGAGCACGAGGGAGTGTTTCACGTTCAACGGGTCGGCGGGAGAAACCGGTTCGGTGATTGTCCAGTGCGACGCGACCGAGGTCAATGCGGTCATGAATTCAGCTTCCACCCCTCTGTCGGAGATTATTGTCGAGCAGGACGGACATTCCATCGCGAAAGAGTGCTGGGGCGGAGACATCGTGAAAGGGAACGACGGCGCAAGTCTTGTGCTCGTCGACTCTCCGAAGATGTACAATCTCATCCGGAACCGGGAATTTGGGAGTCACAAAGTGACGCTCACCACCTCCACTCCCGGCGCCGAAATCTATACGCTCTCATTTACGACCTCCGCCATCCCGGAGCTCCTCCAGACGAATTGATGAAGACCCGCGTTACGGAGATGTTTCGCATCGAGGTTCCGATCATCCAGGCAGGGATGGTGTGGACCTCGGGACAGAAACTCGCCGTCGCCGTTTCCGAAGCCGGCGCCCTGGGCCTGATTGGCTCCGGCTCGATGAAACCGGAGCTGTTGCGAGAGCACATTCGGAAAGCCAGGGCACGCACCCAACAACCGTTTGGCGTGAATATACCGCTGATACGGGGGGACGCATCGGACCTCATCCGTGCAACGATCGAAGAAGGCGTGAAGATTGTTTTCACATCTTCAGGACACCCCGGAAAATTCATCGACCAGCTCAAGAAATCCGAATGCATCGTCGTCCACGTCATCGCTTCCGTGAAGCACGCAAAGAAAGCGTATGAAAGCGGCTGCGATGCGGTCGTCGCGGAAGGTTTTGAAGCCGGGGGACACAACGGTATCGACGAGATAACGACGCTAAGTCTTGTTCCGCAGGTCGTCGATGCAGTGCCCATTCCCGTCATAGCGGCAGGGGGGATTGCGGATGGCCGCCAGATGTGCGCTGCCATTGCTCTGGGCGCGGAAGGAGTGCAGATCGGAACGCGCTTTGCAGCGAC
>DATDNS010000453.1:0-7048 GCA_036518155.1 Bacteroidota bacterium | reverse complement strand
AGAAGCGGGATTCGGTGGCGGCAACCTATTTCGAACGTGTCACTTCCCTCGATGAAAAGAATGCCGAGGCCTGGTCGTTCCTGGGTTCAAACTATTTTGAGCGCGGGGAGTACCAGAAATTACTGAAATCCATGGAGCAGGCGCAAAAGTTGTTCCCATCGGACAGTCGGTTCTTTCTCCTCTCCGGTCTGGCCTACTCGAGACTCGGGCAGCCCGATCCTGCCATTCAGATGCTCGAACAATCCTACAGAATCAACCCCAAGGATCTCAACACTCTCGGACAACTTGCGTTAACATACGACGGGCTGAGGCGATGGAAAGAGTGCGACAGCCTGTACGAGGAAGCGTTGAGAGTTGATTCCACGTCTGCGGCGGCGGCGATTATCCTGAACAACTACGGCTACAGCCTGGCTGAACGCGGACTCCAGCTGGACCGGGCGCTGAGAATGGCCACGAAGGCAGTCGAATTGGAGCCCGACAACGCTTCCTATCTTGACACCCTGGGCTGGATCTACTTCAAGTTCGAAAAGTACGATGAGGCCGAGCGTTACATCGCGAAGGCAGTCGCCACCGGGAGCGCGAGTGCAGTTGTGAATGAACACCTCGGCGACGTCTATTTCAGGTTGGGGAGCAAAGACAAGGCCATGAAACTGTGGCAGCACGCCCTGGAAATGGACAAATCCAACCAGGCGCTCAAACAAAAAATTGAACGCGGTTCTCTCTGAGAATGCTTTCCCGCACCGGTCCGCCGCTTGCTGCACTCGTTGTTCTTGCACTATCCTGTGCCCCGCAGACGTCACTGCTTACGAACAAAACGGTTTCATCCGACGAAGTTCACGAGATCGTTCGCATCAACCAATTGCGCATGCAATCCGCCCGGGGTGAAGGTACGATCTCTGTCGAGACACCGACAATGGCTCAAAGCGGATCTTTTACCCTTATGCTGCGGAAACCCGATTCCCTTCTTGTGAACATTCAGGGACCCTTTGGCATCAAGATCGGCTCAGCTCTCCTGACCCGGGACAACTTTCTGTTCTACAGCAGTCTTGAAAATCGCCTCTTCGTCGGGTCCACAAACCCTCAAAACCTCGCGAGGGTATTGCGGGTAAACCTGGGTTTTGATGACCTGCTGAATCTTTTTACAGGGGGAATCTTCCAGCAGGAAGACCGTGGAACTCCTGATGCATCACGCGTTGAAGATGGTCAATTCACCTTTCTTTACAGGAACGCGGCAGGCAGCCACAAGTATTTCATCAACCCGGAAAACAAGCTCATTACGAAAATCCAGAATCTGGATGTAGACGGGAAACTGATTTTTGAACAGCGCTTCGTGAATTTTCAGGCGATTGACAGCACGTTCGTTCCTTTCAATATCCGGATCATTCAACCTCCGGAGCGAAGGATGGTTTCTGTGGTCTATTCCGACCTTGTTCTCAATCGGCCGGGTCTTTCATTCACCTTCACGTATCCCCGGAATGCCGAACGAGTACATTGGCAATGAGCGGTATTCGCCTACTCCTGACCCTTTGCATCCTGGCTCCCCTTTCAGCATTCCCGCAGCAACGCGGTGAAAAGGAAATCCGGAAGAAGGAGCAGGAGCTCCAGAAGCTCCGCTCCGACATCCAGGCTTATGAACGGAAACTCCACAGCAGCGAGGTGCGGGAGCAATCCACCCTGGATGTCCTCGACGATCTTGAGAACCAGTCCAACCTGATCCGCAAGCTCATCAAGTCGCTCAAGGAAGAAGAAGTTGACATCACCGCTGAGATCCGGCGGACAAGGGAATCGGTGTCAACACTTGAGCTGCAACTCCAGCATTTGCGGACGCATTATGCAGGGTATATTTGCTCAATTTACAAACACGGCCGTGTCTACGATCTTGAGTTGCTGTTTTCTTCAAATTCCGTGAATCAGTTGTCCATCCGCATTGAATACCTCAGAAAATTCTCCCAACAGCGGGCAAGAGATCTCACGGAAATCCAGCAAAAGAAATCAGCGCTCGAAAACGAAAACGACAGACTTGAGAAGTCTCTCCTCAGCGAACGACAGATCCTTGCGGAAAAAACCCGCGAGGAACGCAACCTGAAGGAAAAACTAGCCGATCGAAAATCCGTCCTTCGCAGCATCCGCAGGAACAAGGCTGTCTACCGGAAGGCGCTGACGCGCAAGAGCGCAGCAGCTTCTCAAGTTGAGAATCTCATTGCCGACCTTATTGTAAAAGAACAAAAGCGCAAGGAGCAGGAGGCTGCGGAAGAGCGTGAACGATCGTTAGCGGCGGCGAAGGAACGTGATAATCTTGCAACGACGTCTGCCGCAGAACCAAGGTCGGATGTGAGCGACGCGACGTCGGAATTTGAGCAGCTCAAAGGCAAACTCCGCTGGCCCGTCGCAAGCGGATCGATTCCGAAGGAAGGGAAATTCGGAAAGCACATCCATCCCGATCTGAAGACCGTCACGCAAAACACGGGCATCGATATCAACACCAAGGCGGGCTCGAATGTGTTCGCGGTGGCGAATGGAGAGGTTGCAGCCCTCTCATTCATTCCGGGCTTCGGGAACATTCTTATCATTAACAATTATTCGGGGTACCACACGGTCTACGCGCACCTCGCCGACATCAGCGTCTCCAAATCGGACAAAGTGAGCGCAGGGGAAGTCATAGCGCACAGCGGTGAATCAATCGACGGGTCGTTGCTGCATTTCGAAATATGGAAGGAGCGCGATAAACTGAATCCCGAGACGTGGCTTGCAAAACGGAAATAGGTGCAACCTTCCGCGATATCCAGTCCCCCTTGACGACTCCGCATGAAGGTTCCGAAACAAGCCTGATTCAATCGCAGGGAGCATCGACAGGGAGCGGGGTCGAACGATCAATCCTCTCTCAGCATAAACCCTTTTCCCCTCACTGTGTGGATAAGCTTCGGGGAGAATTCCCGGTCAATTGATGTCCGAAGATAATTAATGTATACATCCACGATGTTGGTGCCGTCGTCGAACTTCGAACCCCAGACTTTTTCGCGGATGACATTCCTCGGCAGGATGACATTCTTGTTTCTCAGGAGGAGTTCCAGGAGTGAAAATTCGGTCCTTGTCAGATTAAGCGTCCTGGATGAACGTTGGACGACCCGTTTGTTCGTGTCCATGGTCAGGTCCCTGGCCTGGAGTATCGCTTTGGCCGAAACGCCTGACCGCATCAGCACGGCCTGAACTCTTGCACACAACTCTCCCTCTTCGAACGGCTTCGTGAGAAAATCGTCGGCTCCTTGTTCGAGGGCCTTGAGTCCGTCCGCAGAGTTGTGGTTCTCCGAAAGTGCGAGGAAGGGAGTGAATTTGGACTTCGTGCGCAAAGCCTTCAGGACCTCATACCCTGATCTCTCCGGGCTGGAAACATTGGCAAGGGTAATATCATATTCTCCGGTAAACAGCTTGGCGACAGCCGACTTCGATTGTTCCGCTACGTCGACATCATACCCGGTTCGACCCAGTGTCCGCTGAACAATACTTGCGGTCTTTTGATCCTCCTCGTAGAGCAATACCCGAATTCTCCCGTTTTCTGTAACCATTGTCCATCTCCTCATTAATGAGAATGTTTGTTGTGTAATGCAGAACCAATTGCACCACACGATTCGGTAAGATTCTCTAATTAGAATTCCTACCTAAGAAACTCTCATTTCGACTCTGTTTCAACCGCATAACGATGTAGCAAAGGGCGGGAAAGGGAGCCTTGTCGATGGTTGCACCCGAACACCGACGACCGGTGTTTCGCGATGGACTGGAGAGGGTACGGCGTAACGACGTTTCCAGAACAAGCCAGTCTACGGCCGGGGCACGATTGGGGAAGTTCAAGGGGAAGCAGAATACTACAGCGACAGATGTTCGTGGTGGCTACCGTGGGACCAACGCAGAGGTTATCAGGATCACAAGTTTCGAATCCAATGAGAGGTTTTTCTCAACGATTTATGTAGTGAAGCATTTACACACCGCCGTGGACGAATAATGGCCGGCGCTTTGTAGACTCGTTGATCCGGGACTTATCTATCGGTACTTCCAACGAACTTAATGTTCCCACCAATCGCTGTCGATCTTCAATGGAATGTTGCCTTCCCCTCTATCCTTTTGTATATTGATCACGAAAGCGTTGCCGATTCAGTTCGGGGTGTAGCTCAGCCTGGCTAGAGCGCTTGCTTTGGGAGCAAGAAGTCGTAGGTTCGAATCCTATCACCCCGACAATACATTGACGATTGTCGATAGCAAATTGCGGATTGATTTTTCTGCGATTTGGGTCTCATCAGACTCTTATTCCTCAAATCACCTGTAGATCCCCCGGTCACGAACTCGCCGGTTCTGCCGAAGGCACTCGTTCGGAAGAATCCTTTCAATCAAACAATCCCGCGGTTATGTACGAACCGCTGCCCCCGTGTCGTAAAATATCAAAAGGGCGAGATTGCTCCCGCCCTTTAATGATGTCAATTGAAACTGTGTGTAGTCAGCCTTAGTTTAACTCTCCGACCTCGGTATCGAAGGTATAACTCGTGCCGCCGACGTCAATCGTTCCTGCAGTTTGGCTAAACGTGATCGTGAAAGTTTTCGTGAAACTCCGTTCCGTATAGGAATCGCCTCTCACGACTGAGACTGTTGCCGAGTATGTACCCGTTATCGTACCTCCCGTCGCACGCGGGATTCTTGAGACCGTTGCGTACCGCGGTGTCCGGGGTCCCGTCACGTTCTGAAGGTTCAATGTGAGCGAGTGGTTCAATACCCGCTCGCCCGTCAGAGTCTTGATCGTATCGGTACCCGTCCTCGTCAGCGTGCCGTTGACGGTAATCGTCGAAGTATTCACGCCTGTGACGACAAAACTGCTGCTTATCGAGAGCAGGTGGGTGCTCACAAATCGTGTGATGGTATACCCGGTGCCATTCAATACCTTGAAGAGAATTGTCGAAGCAGTGTCGGCGGGCTGCGTGGTGATATAGCGATCGAGGGCAACGCCGTTCCGATCAATGAATTTGATATTATACGTGCGGGTAAATCCAGCCTCTCTGCCGTACAGTCCAACACGAGTTCTGACGACTGCAACCGTCCAGGAAGTATCCGAGGCATTGAAAGTCTTCACAACAGTGTCTCCGCTTGTGACGGTACCTTTCATCAGCGGGCCATCCGTCCAGGCAGAACCGACATTTGCCGAGATTCCGGACGAACCGGTTGCGTCGGCAATGTCTCCCATCTGGTCGGCCACTCCCCCATTGTCTTCACCGACGGCGTTGGCAATCGACTGGGCGGCATCCTGATTTGAGCTGACGGTTGCGCTACCGGGACCCGTGGAATTTTTATTGCATCCTGCCATGAACAGCATCGCTGCGGCTGCAAGTGACAACGGTCCGATCGGACATCGATAATGGTATTTCATACCCTGACTCCCGAATGTGGATAGAATTGGAATTCTGGTACCTCTGTACGTTTCAGAACATTTGATGACAGTGAAACGTTAAAGGTTTAATGGCGGACTTGAGGCAGGTCACATATCGAGGGAGCGGGAACCAGGAGGAGTTTAGTTCCCCCACGAAATGGCAGGTCCTAGTTCGTACTTGAGCATGATCGTGGAATACCCTGAATTTTCGATATCGCTCGAAACAAGATTGTCATTGAGCGTGCCTACTGCAAATTTACGGCCACGCAACATCCCCGCTTCTCCGTCGAGCCAAAATCCATCGCCGA
This sequence comes from Bacteroidota bacterium, assembly GCA_036518155.1. Taxonomy (GTDB): domain Bacteria; phylum Bacteroidota; class Ignavibacteria; order UBA10030; family UBA10030; genus JADGQA01. The sequence continues at coordinate 1,333 of DATDNS010000453.1, read as the reverse complement.
GGCCCACCGAAACATTTACCGCGCCCTGGACTTGTGCAATCTTGATGTACAACGGCAAGGTCTGAGGCCCAAAAATACCACGGTCATCGAAATGAATCTGGTCCCCCTCTGCGCGGACGACCAGCCCGAAATGAAGCGCCGGTGCTTCCTGGTAATCAATCTCCATCGAAAGCGGAAGTATCATATGGAGCTGCAGATCCGTGGCGAGGACACACCGTGTCCCCAGCAGAGGCAGCACCAACCCCCTGTTGAATGTGTAAGAATAACTCAGTCCATAGAAGAACGCAAAGGAGTCATCAAGATGGTATTTTCCAACCAGCGACCCCGTGGGTCGGAGTCGCGGATTGGAGATCGTCCTGCCATCTTCAGACATTCCCACTTCAAGCGTGAGCAGATAGAGATGATTCCCTGTTGTGCTTATTCCCGCCGTCATCCCGAACGAAGTCCGGTACACAACGTCCGCGGAAGGCAGAAACGAGATTTCGGGCTTCAGAGATGAGAATGAGCCCCGTGCCAGAACGAAGCAGGACCCGGACGGTGAAACGTCAGTCGAACGCGACCGATAGACCGGAACGGCGGCCGCGATTGAAGCCGTACTGGCGTCGAATCTCCCGTCTATGTCTTTGAACAACCGCTCGGAAGCAGCGGAGTAACCGGCGGTCAGTTGTGGCTGCAGGAAGTCCGTACCAATATGGTCATCTGTTGAAACAAGCTGAGCAGAAAGCCTCGAGCCAACGAGAGAGAACACAAAAAACATTGCCAACCGTGCACGCCCGCTCATAATCCTCCAAATTGCGCAACAAATCCGGTGAAACTTCTTGCGGCATCCGGACGATGGTCGCCGAATTTCGCGAGAACCTTCCACTAGAACGAAATAGACCGTGATATGTTTCAGCCCTCCTGCACAATTCCAGCCAATATTCGATTTCATCGTCTCCCGAACTGTCGACTTACCCTTTTTCTTCTCCGTTGCTGAAACGTCCGAAAAAGACTCTTGTTCGTTCCGTCCATTCGTCGAGCAAGGAATACACCGTCGGTACGATGACGAGGGTCAGAAATGTCGAAATCGTCAGACCAAAGATTATGGTCACGGCCAGCGGGCGCCAGAATTCCGCGCTTTCCGCACCAAAGACAAAATGGAATTCTGACCAGTCGAAGTCAACTCCAGTCGCCATAGGCATGAGTGCCAACACTGTTGCTGCTGCGGTGAGGAGGACGGGCCTCAGACGGATACGGCCGGCTTCAAGCAGGGCATCCTCGAGTGGCATACCACCCTCCCCGTGTTTGTGCTTGACAAAATCCAACAACACAATTCCGTTGCGGACAACGATCC
>DATDNS010000452.1:0-2312 GCA_036518155.1 Bacteroidota bacterium | reverse complement strand
TGGATGCCAGAAGGTCAAATGAACCGCCGTTGATGCTTCGATACACGTTGTAGCTTCGGGCGTTGGCATCGTAATTCCATTCAAAGCCAACCGTCCCTCCTGTATAGTCCAATGGCACATACACCCCGGGAACAAATCGTCTCACTAAGGTAGGTGCAGCGGGAATTGTCGATCCACCGGCCGTAGTGAAATTGAGGACTTCAAAATCGCCGACGATATTGGGGTTGTTGACGACGGCATTATTCGCCGCGTCCTTCAAGTTCCCCGAGGTAAACGCGCCTGTTGCATCGACAGTGTATTTCGCGGATCCGACGAGACCTTGCGGAGTCAGGGTGAGCGTCGTAAAGGTTGGATCCCACGCGGCAGACACGATAATGTCGGTTGTGGTTTTTTTCAATCCCGTATACGAGAAGTGGATGCCATCCATGATGGTTCCATAGCCGAGGCCCAGATCGGTGCGTGTGTAGGCAGTCTGTTTGATCGGCTCGGAGAACCTGTAGACGACCGTCAGTCCGGTTGGCGAGACATCAGCATTGTTCTCCGGAGTAATGGAAATGACATACGGAGCTACGTTGTCGACTGCAGTAATCATCAATTGTTCGGCGTTGAACTGCGGCCTGAGAGAATCAGTCGGGATATTGCACGGCAGACCGAATGTTCCGAGCGTTCCCTGGAGAGTCCCGTCGGACGACTTTGCCACAATCGAGACAGCGATACCGTTGTCCACGTTGGAAAATGTGTAAAGGCCATTTGCATCCGTCGTCGTCATCTTGATCGCGGCTCCGGGATTCACCGTTTGATCGAACAGCGCAACTTGTGCATTCGGGACAGGCTGCATGTTCATATCGACAACAGTTCCTCGGATCTTCGTATTAAGGTTCGTGATGACGAAGTTGATGCTTCCGACCAACCCCAGCAATCCGGTCGAATCAACGACGGAGGTAAACTTGATCGTTACGTTTTGATAGTAATAATCGCGATACCGTTTTGTGGAGTCGGTTTGACTCTTGTTGTAGCTGACCATCGATGCCGTCAGGTTGTACGTCCCGGAAGTAACGATGTTGCCGTTGATGGTCTGATACTGTCCAACGGGAACGTCGGCGAACGCGAAACTTCCGGATGCATCGCTCGTCGTCGAACTGATTGCGCCGTTATTGCCGAAGGAAACAACAGCACCGGCGATCGCGTTCATCGTGCAACCGTCGATAATCTTGCCGGTGATCGTGGCCTTCTGAGCCGGAGCCACCTTGGTCTGGGGACCGGTGATCGGGGTCGTCGAATCAGAGACGCACCCCTGGAGCAGCAGACTGGCGGAAAGAGCCAGCACAAGTACAACAATGGAAAAGGTTTTCATTGCAGCCTCCGTTGGTTGATCAGTTTGGTTCAAAAACGAAATTGGCAGGAAAATGACTTTTCAGTTTGTTACAACCCTATCGCAATCCCCGCTCCAAAGAGCAGCGAACTCAACTTCAGCGTCGCTTGAGGAACGTCGACAGCGACATTCGGTACGAACATGTATCGTGCTTCAACTTCAACGTCAATTGGTCCACCAGGGGACATCCATCCCAGCAACGACACATTGCCGGTGAGTGATTTCTTGAGTACGGACACGCGCCGGTCTGTGTAATCCCTTTCAAAGTTCGCTACGAGCCATCCCGCCCCGGCTCCAATATCAAGGCCGAAGAAATCTGCCTTTCTGTTCCGCAGACTGTAATAATATTCGAGGCCGACGGAATAAACGCGTGTGAAGCTCTCGCTGTTTTGCAGTGTTCCTTTCGCAAGGCTCAATCCTCCTTCCACGCTGACGGAATGACGGACATCGATCGTATAACGAACATCAGCACTCGCAAAATAGGTGATGTCAAATTGTGGACCCTGGGGAAAACCCTCGGTGACTTCCGTGTTCGCGAAAGCCGTGTTGATGTTGTCAACCTTGGGGCCATAATGCGAAAATCTCAACCCCACACTGACAGACTCGAGCTTCGAACTGTTGCCGCCTGAACCCTGGCTCAGTACCTGACCAACTAGTACGATTGAACATAGGAGAGACAATGAAAAGAGGCAGGCAAATCTTGAGATCATAGCAGCTCCCTTCAATAGTTCTATAGACTCATTTTGTGAAGGCGAGTTTATGAAAAGATTCATCGTTTGTCAAGGAAGTAATGAGCTCCTGGAGCGCAAACGAAGGCGGCTCAAGCCCATTTTTTGCAAAAAATCCACACGGCTGTTGTCTGACATTGTCTGCTTGAGATGTTTGTGCCAGTTGTCACGTTCTCCCGGCGACGCTCTGGTGTTCGAGAACTCTCGGGAAT
>DATDNS010000451.1:0-3183 GCA_036518155.1 Bacteroidota bacterium | reverse complement strand
AATGCTGACCGGTGTGTACAATCAAATGCTGGATGGAATCCTTGTATCGCTGAAATGCCCTGTGAATCGGCGCAACCTTCATGAAGTTCGGCCTTGCACCGACGACGCTAATGACTTTTTTCAAGAAGAATGAATTTCATTTCGTGAATGGATGACAGCCTGCAAAAAACACCCCGCTCGGTTCGACCTTGACGCAGAGTCCTCAGCCCGACAGTTGCTCGCGACCTTCGTACATACGACGATAGTATTCCTGGTACTCCCCGCTCAGGATATCCTCCCACCAGCCCCGATTCTTCTGGTACCAATTGACCGTCTCCTTCATCCCCTGTTCGAATGTGTAGGACGGCTTCCATCCCAATTCTCGCTGGATTTTCGATGAGTCGATGGCGTATCGCCGATCGTGCCCGAGTCGGTCTTTGACATACGTTATGAGTGACTCCGGTTTTTCGACCAGGTTCAAGACAAGTTTTACGATATCGATGTTCTTCCACTCGTTATTGCCACCGATATTGTACACTTCACCGATTTTGCCGTCGTGGAACACCCGGTCGATCGCTGCACAGTGGTCCCGGACGTGGAGCCAATCCCGCACGTTCTTGCCGTCGCCGTAGACTGGAAGCGGTCGGTCATTGAGGGCATTGGCTATCATCAGCGGAATGAGTTTTTCCGGAAACTGGAACGGTCCGTAGTTGTTCGAACATCGTGTAATGACAACCGGCAGGGAATGTGTGTGATGATATGCCAGTGCAAGCAGATCGGCTCCGGCTTTACTCGCGGAATAGGGGCTGTTGGGATGCAAAGGGGTCTGTTCCGTGAACAATCCCGATACGCCAAGTGAGCCATAGACTTCGTCCGTGGATACCTGGAGAAATTTCCGGAATTGATATTTCTTGGCAGCGTCAAGGAGAACCTGCGTTCCTGAGACGTTGGTGCGGATGAATTCTGCGGACCCAAGAATGCTGCGATCCACGTGTGACTCTGCAGCGAAATGAACAACAGCGTTCACGTTATGGCGCTGGACGATACGTTCGACAGCCTCGTGATCGCAAATGTCGGCCTTCTCAAACACATAGTTCGGATGATTCCGAACATCTTCCAGATTCTGCAAATTGCCCGCATAGGTTAATTTGTCAAGGTTGACGACTTTATACGCCGGCCGATGTTCAAGTATGAAGTGAACAAAATTGCTCCCGATAAATCCTGCTCCGCCTGTCACCAGAATGTTCATGAGTCTTCAGTTCAAATGCTGATACTATTCACTGCGTCGTACACTGATTTTCACGTACACAATACCGACCAAAAGTATGAAAAACTCGCCCTTCTAAAAAGGAGGCATTTCTATTCTTGGAAAGAAGCGGGAATGATCCCGAACAAGCGAAGAGCAACGAAAGCAGTATCAATAGGAGAGTGGTCGACCTCGGAAGCTGGTAATGTGTTTCAAAAATCTAAGAAAAAAGAACGCGAGAATCAATTCCGGCTACGATTCCCCTGAATTCTCTACATTTTCTCGGGTGCTGAAATTCCGAGGATTTTGAAGCCATTTGCCAGCACAATTTGCGTCGCAAAACATAGTGCGCAGCGGGCTTCCGACAATTCTTTTTCCGGTATGACCACCCTGTGGTCGTGATAGAAACGATGAAAAGAAGTGGCAACATCGTGAAGATACGTCGTCAAGCGATGAGGCTCAAACGCAGCGCACGTCGACTCAACCACTCCTGGAAATTCAAGCAACAGTTTCACGAGCGCGATTTCAGAAGGACCCTTTAAGAGTCGCGTTTGAATCCTGTCGGCACGAGGCGAACCGGACGCGTCGAAAATACCCTGTTCTTTCGCGAACCTGAGAATGCCTGCTATCCTTGCGTGCGCATACTGGACATAATAGACAGGATTCTTCTCCGACTGTTCTTTCGCAAGGTCGAGGTCAAATTCAAGATGACTCGAAACGGACCTCATCAGGAAAAAGAAACGGACGGCGTCAATCCCCACCTCGTCGAGGAGTTCCTGCAGCGTGACAAAATTCGCGAGCCGCTTGGACATCTTCACCTGCTCCCCATTTTTCATCAATGTCACAAACTGATGGATAACGACTTTCACTTTTTCAGGATCGAAGCCCAGGGCCCGAACACCCGCAAGAACATCCGGGATTGTCGCAATATGGTCCGCACCGAATACATCAACGATTAGTCCGAACCCTCGTTGGAACTTGTCTTTGTGATAGGCGATATCAGGGAGACGGTACGTCGGTTCACCCGTACTTTTGATGATGACACGATCCTGGTCGAGTCCGAGGGCCGTTGTTTTGAACCATACCGCATTATCCTTTTCATACACCAAACCCTTCGACCGAAACTCATTGACAACCTCGTCCAGCTTTCCGCTTGCATAAAGGGAATCTTCATTGAAGAACGTGTCGTGATGCACCCCCATCGCAGCAAGTACGTTCCTGATGTCGGCGAACAGGGACTGTTCCGCCAATTGTTTGCAGACACTCAATGCCTCCTCTTTGTCGATCGAGCAAAGCGCTTCTCCCCGCGCATCCCTGATGTTTGCTGCGATATTCCGAATGTAGTCACCCTGGTATCCATCCTCAGGGAACGGGTACGCCTCGTCGAAAAGCTGTCGGTAACGCGCATACGCCGACTCTGCCAACATGCGCATCTGTCGGCCCGCATTGTTGTAATAGTACTCACGTGTCACCGTATGACCTGTCCACTCCAGCAAATTTGCGATTGTATCGCCGATCGCGGCCTGACGGCCGTGGCCGACGCTCAACGGGCCGGTAGGATTGGCGCTGACAAACTCGACCTGGGTCTTTGTGTTTGCGCCGGACGTTGTCCTGCCGAATGTTTCGCGTGCATCGAGAATTGTGCCCAGCTGGTCTGTGAAGAAAACATCCGTGAACGTTATGTTGATGAAACCGGGGCCGGCCACTTCGACGCGTGAAACAGATTCCGGGCTGACGCTCAGGTGCGCAGTGATATCCTGGGCAAGGGCGCGCGGATTCTTGCGCATCGGCCTGGCAAGAATCATGGCAACATTCGTCGTCAGATCACCGTGTTCTTCCTGCTTGGGTTTTTCGAATGTGATCGCAACATCGGCAGGAGCACCAATGGCGGCGAGAGCCTCGTGAAAGTGTTTTGTGAGGAATTCGATCATTTGCTCGTCTTGTGCCTCGCGGTGGAA
>DATDNS010000450.1:0-3095 GCA_036518155.1 Bacteroidota bacterium | reverse complement strand
GCTTTCCTTTTCCGGTGAACACCGCAAGTTTGCAGCCGCGGCTCCGGACGAATTCGAGCACTTCCCTCATCCCGGAATGAAGATGCGCCAATTCCTTGTGATGGCCCCGATAAAAGGCAAGGTATTCCTGCATGGCTTCGTCAATATGATTCTTGTCGACGATGGAAAGCAGAGCGCCTTCCTCCGGAGGGCCGAACATCTTGATGATCTCAGCATCCGAAAACCGCCGGTTTTGGTAGCGCTCCGCAATATGATTGAATGATTCGAAAATCAACCGGCTCGTTGCAGTCAACGTCCCATCGACATCAAAGATAATGCACTTGAGCGCCATTGCTTCTGATCATTCGATTGAACTATTCTGCAGGACTTCTGAAAAACTTCAAAGGCGCCAGGTTTTGCACCTTGACGCCTTCGAAGACAATGTGAATGGATCGAAATCCTGGCGGCGAAACTACCTGCCCGATTGGCGGACGTCAGGCAATCGTGACATCCTTTGAAAGGTAAACATCCTGAATTGCGTTCAAGATCGCCACGCCATCGTTCATCGGCTTCTGGAACGCCTTCCGGCCAGAGATGAGTCCCATGCCGCCAGCACGCTTGTTGATCACGGCAGTTTTGACGGCTTCCGCGATATCGTTCTCGCCCGATGCGCCGCCCGAATTGATAAGGCCGGCCCGTCCCATATAACCGTTCGCGACCTGGTAACGGGTCAGATCGATCGGATGGTCGCTGCTGAGCTGCTCGTAGACTTTCTTGCTCGTCTTTCCATACGGGTTCTCTTTCGTATTCAGGGCAAGATACCCGCCATTATTCTCAGGGAGTTTCTGCTTCACGATATCGGCCTCAATCGTGACTCCGAGATGATTCGCCTGTCCCGTCAGGTCTGCGGAAACGTGATAGTCTTTTTCCTTCGTTTTGAATGCGGGGTTGCGGGTGTAGCACCAGAGAATAGTCCCCATCCCCATTTCGTGGGCCTCGTGGAATGCCTGGCTGACCTCCCAGATCTGTCGGCGGGATTCTGCTGAGCCAAAATAGATCGTGGCTCCCACGGCAACCGCACCCATTTCATATGTCTGCCTCACGCTGGCAAACAGCGTCTGGTCGTAGGTATTGGGATAGGAAAGAAACTCATTATGATTGATCTTGAGAATGAACGGAATCTTATGCGCGTATTTGCGTGCCACTGCGCCAAGGACGCCGAGCGTCGATGCCACGGCATTGCAGCCGCCTTCAATGGCCAGCTTGACGATGTTCTCGGGCTCAAAATATTTCGGGTTGGGGGCAAATGAAGCTCCCGCCGAATGTTCGATCCCCTGATCGACGGGAAGAATTGAAAGATATCCCGTACCCGCCAGGCGCCCCGTGTTGAAAATCTGCTGCAGACTTTTCAATACTGGTGTCGGCCTGTCCGAAAGAGCAAAAACCCTGTCGACAAAATCCGGACCCGGCAAGAACAACTCTTCTTTTGCAATCGTCTTGCACTGATGCTCCAGTAACGACTTTGCTTCCGTTCCCAGTAGTTGTGTTATATTGATCATTTCCAATGCTCCTCGTTAAAAAAAGCGTGACGTGCAAACAGACAACGTAAAAAATATAACATTCATTTGGGTTTGATTCAACCATCGCGAAGGACGAACCGGAACCATTGGACTCCTTGTGTCTCCTTTCTTCTCACGCGTTGGTTTCCTTGCTTCTCGCTCCATTTCTGTCTACTATCGAAGCATGGATAATCACGTCATTCTTAAGAAACACGAAGAAGTACGCCTTCTTACCGGTCACCAGTGGGTCTTCAGCAACGAAATAGCGACAATCAACGGCACCCCGGCTGCCGGCGACGTCGTGGAGATTCTCAAGCACGATGGCTCATTACTCGGTCTGGGATTCTTCAATCCTCATTCATTAATATCGGTTCGATTTCTTACTTCACAGAAAGAGGAAATCAACAGTGATTTCTTTGAACGGCGGATTTCCGATGCTCTCAGCCTTAGAAGACGTCTCTATCCGGATCTTGAGTCGTACCGGATTGTGAACGGAGAGAGTGATTTTCTGCCCGGACTCATCGTCGACAAGTACAACGAGTATCTCGCCATCCAGACTCTTTCGTTCGGTATGGACAAGCGAATCAGGGAGATCTGCGACGTCCTTGAATCGCTCCTGCATCCCAAGGGCATTGTTGAACGGAACGATTCCTCACTCAGAACCCTGGAACACCTCGAGGAACGCAAAGGTCCTTTGCGCGGCGATCCGGAGCACACGATCGTGAATGAATATGGTGCAAAATTCAATGTGGACCTCTTGAAAGGGCAAAAGACGGGGTTCTTCCTTGATCAGCGGGAGAATCGAATGAAGGTTCGCAAGCATGTCGGGGGGGCGGATGTCCTTGACTGCTTCTGCAATGAAGGAGCTTTTGCAGTGCACGCTTCTCTTGGCAACGCAAAGAGTGTCCTCGGGTTTGACATTTCAGAAACTGCGGTTGAACGGGCACGGGTAAATTCCGTTATTAACCAATGTGAAAACGTCAAGTTTGAGAAGGGCGATGTCTTCGAGGTCCTGAAAGAGCATTCGGCGCAGCGAAAGAGATTCGATGTGGTTATCCTCGACCCGCCTTCATTTACGCGCAGCCGAAAGAATGTTCGCAGCGCACTGAAGGGCTACAAGGCGATCAACGGTCTGGCATTGTCGGTCATCAACCAGGGAGGATTTCTCGTCACGGCATCCTGCTCGCACCACATTACCGAAGAAGCATTTCTGGATACCGTCGAAGAAAGCGCCATAAAATCGGGCAGAAAACTGAGACTTCTGGAATTGACCGGTGCAGGTGCGGACCACCCTGTTCTGGTGCCGATGCCGGAAACGAAGTATCTTAAGTTCGCAATATTTTCCGTTCACTAGGGTCTGCTCGTTGTTATTGGCACTCGCAGGAATTATATTGTTGAGCCCTGTGTTCTGACTGTATTGGGAGGAAGCAACCATGGTACAACGAGCTCTCTTCTTACTTGCCGTCCTTGCGGTGGTGTCATCATTGCTCGATGCTCAAACGAGGACCGGTAAAGACTCCACAATCGTTTTCCAGCCTGTCGACGCAAACCTCGTAA
>DATDNS010000449.1:0-5341 GCA_036518155.1 Bacteroidota bacterium | reverse complement strand
GTAGCTATTTTTTCGGCGTCGCACAAAACTGCACGTACAAATCGGGCAAACTCTTGAGAGCAGGTATGTAGACTTATTCATTTCATAGAAGGCAAAGCAATTGCAATTTCTGATGAGTCTACCGAGGTCTACTCGATTACCAAATTACTAGATCACCAAATCATCAAATTTTCAAGTGTCTTTCAAATTAACCACCGATCTCGTTCCTGCCGGCGACCAGCCTGAGGCAATTCGACAGCTCGTCGAGGGAATCAAACGGGGTGACCCGTACCAGACACTCCTCGGCGTCACGGGAAGCGGAAAGACATTCACGATTTCCAACGTCATCAAGGAATTCGACAGGCCGGTGCTCGTCCTCTCGCACAACAAGACGCTTGCGGCGCAGTTGTATGCGGAGTTCAAATCCTTTTTCCCCAAGAACAGGGTCGAGTTCTTCATCAGCTACTATGATTACTACCAGCCTGAGGCGTATGTCCCGACTTCCGATACGTACATCGCCAAAGACGCATCGATCAACGAAGAAATCGACCGGCTTCGGCTGCGGGCCACGAGCTCGCTGCTCAGCGGCGACCCGAATGTCATCGTCGTGGCATCAGTGAGCTGCATCTACGGCATCGGTGCACCCGAAGAATGGTTGGCACAGACCGTTCGCATCCGCAAAGGAGAAAAAATCAACCGTCAGACGCTCCTGAAGAAGCTCATCGAAATGTTTTACAGCCGGAACGACTACGAATTTGCCCGCGGAACGTTTCGCGTCCGCGGCGATGTCGTTGAAGTCATTCCGGGATACGAAAATGAAGAGGCTGTCCGGATTGAATTCTTCGGCGACGAGATCGAACGGATTTCGTACATCAACAAGAACGACGGCAAGATCCTCGGTCAGACCGATTTTGAAATCATCTACCCGGCGAAACAATTCGTGACGTCGAGGGAAACGATTGAACGCGCAATGGGGGGCATCCAGGATGAGCTCCGCCTGCGCACGACCGAGCTCCGTGAAATGGGAAAACTGGTAGAAGCACAGAGACTTGAACAGCGGACACGGTTCGACCTCGAAATGATGCGGGAAGTCGGATACTGCCAGGGCATCGAAAACTATTCACGCCATCTGTCCGGCAGACCGCCGGGGACGCGCCCGTATTGCCTGCTTGACTACTTTCCGAAGGATTTCCTGACGATCATTGACGAATCCCACGTCACCGTGTCTCAGATCGGCGCGATGTACGCCGGAGACCGGTCCCGCAAGGAAACACTGGTCGAGTATGGATTTCGGCTTCCCTCTGCTCTCGACAACCGTCCGCTGAAATTCGAGGAATGGGAAGCGATGGTCAAACAAATTATCTTTGTGAGCGCAACGCCGGGAGATTACGAACTTCAAAAAAGCCAGGGTGTTTTCGTCGAACAAGTCATCCGACCGACGGGCCTGGTTGACCCCGCAGTGGAAATCCGTCCCAGCAAGCATCAGATCGACGACCTGATGGCGGAAATCAGGGAGCGTGCAAAAAAGAAGGAACGCATTCTCGTCACGACCCTAACGAAGCGGATGGCGGAGGACCTCACGGAATATCTTTCGAATGTCGGCATCAAGGTTCGTTATATCCACTCCGAGATTGATGCACTGGAACGTGTTGAAACGTTGCGCGACCTGCGGCTCGGCGATTTCGACGTCCTCGTCGGAGTCAACCTGTTGCGTGAAGGTCTCGATTTGCCCGAGGTCTCCCTCGTAGCAATCATCGATGCGGACAAGGAAGGGTTCCTGCGTTCCGAACGCTCGTTGATTCAGACTGCAGGCCGGACAGCGCGTAATGTGAACGGAAAAGTCATTCTGTACGCCGACACGCTTACGGGCTCCATGAGCCGGATGATAGACGAGACGACCCGTCGCCGCGAAAAGCAGCTAGCCTACAACAAGAAAGAAGGGATTACACCGGAGACGATCTACAAGAGCGTCGAGGAAATCATGGCGGCGACCGCCGTAGCAGACGTCCGGATGAAACGCGATGATGTGAAGGACAAAGCAAGGGCCGCGCTTGTTTCGGATAAATTGGTGAAGTACCTGACAAAGGAACAACGGGACGACCTCCTCAACGAACTTCGGGAGGAAATGAAGCGCGCCGCAAAGGACCTGGAATTTGAACGTGCGGCGGAGCTGAGAGACGAGATTGAGAGGCTAGAACCAGGTAAGAAATAAGAAGCAAAGGTGAAGGTAGAGGTGAGGCAAAGATAATGCGGAAAGTCGCATTCCTCGTGATTGTGGACGTTGAGAAAATTGAGTAATTTTCAACTTGGTAGTTGAGTAAATCGAATTACCAAATTTCCACGTTACCAAATTAGCATTTCGTTTTATGACCACCGGGGGTTTGTATCGGGCCATTGTTTACCCTCTCCTGGATTTTGTTTTTCCTCCTGTCTGCATTTCGTGCAAGCGACTTCTGCCCGGCGGCTCAAAGAGAGTTTGCACTGAATGTTGGGATTCCATCGAGCGTATAACCCGCGATCATCCTCTCTACCTCGAAACAAAGGAAAAACTCGTTGCTGCCGGAATTGTAGATGATCTCGTTTCACAGTTCGTATTCCAGAAAGAGGGCGCATTTCAACACATTGCCCATTCGCTCAAGTACGACGGTGTAGAGTCGGTCGGAAGAGAACTCGGCAAGCGACTGGGCCGGACAATGCTCGACTGGGGTATCCGGGCTGATATTCTTGTTCCAATTCCGCTCCACAAAGCGAAGCAGCGTGAGCGTGGCTTTAACCAGGCTGCTCTTATTGCCTCTGGTGTCGCCTCTGTCACCGGAGCCGTGTCATGTCCCAACCTCGTTTCCCGTTCCCGCTACACGCAGACGCAGACACAGCTCGACAGCGAGCAGCGTCGGAAAAATATGGAGAACGCATTTCAGTTGAACCGCTCGTGCGCAGTCCAGCCTCGTAACAAGGTTTGCGTTCTCATCGACGATGTCATTACGACGGGTGCAACGATCCACTCCTGCGCGCTCGCGTTGAAGAGCGCCGGACCCTCACGCATTGTCGCCGCATCGGCTGCACTGGCTCAGTAGCGTTCTTCCTTGAGTCCATTCTCCACGATGGATATAGTCAACGTGCTTTTCGTTTGTCAGAAATCGCGTAATTTGTCCACATCCTGCGTTCAGTCGCGAATTCCGTTACCTTGCTTTTCAGGCCATTTCTGTCTAATTTAGTTTCAGTGTCGAATACAGAACGTACGCAGGACTAAGAAACTTTATCAATGCGGAGACGACAATGGCTATTAAAGTAGGAATCAATGGATTCGGACGTATAGGCAGACAGATCATCAACGTCATGGCGGACAAGGGTTTTTTGGGCAAGACCGTCGAAGTCGTGGCCGGCGTTGATATTACGACAGATGCAAAATACTTCGCGTATCAGCTGAAGTATGACTCGATTCACGGCAGATTCAGAGGAACGCTGGGAAGTGAAAAGAGCAACCCATCGCTCGAAGCGGACGACATTCTTATCGTCAACGGGCACAAAATCAAGTGTGTAATGGCACAGAAAGAAACGTCGCAGCTTCCCTGGAAAGAGCTGGGCGTCGATATCGTCATCGAATCGACAGGGTTATTTACAGACTCGGAGAAAGCAAAAGGACATCTCACGGCTGGCGCTAAGAAGGTTCTCATTTCTGCACCAGGCAAAGGAGACGTCAAGACCATCGTTATGGGAGTCAATGACCAGGAATACGACCCTGCAAAGCACAACATTATTTCCAATGCGTCCTGCACGACGAACTGTCTTGCACCGCTTGTTCACGTCATTCTCAAAGAAGGCATCGGGATCGAAACAGGGTTGATGACGACCATCCACTCCTACACGGCGACGCAGAAAACCGTCGACGGTCCTTCGAAAAAAGATTGGAGAGGTGGCCGGGCTGCGGCGATCAACATCATCCCGTCGACAACGGGAGCGGCAAAGGCCGTCGGCGAGGTTCTTCCGCAAACGAAGGGAAAACTCACAGGCATGTCATTCCGCGTTCCCACGCCGGATGTTTCGGTCGTCGATTTGACATTCCGCTCGACACGAGACACCTCGATCGAAGAAATCGACGGTCTTATGAAGAAGGCATCCGAGACCTACCTCAAAGGGATCCTCGGGTATTGCAAGGAAGAAGTTGTTTCGACCGACTTCATCCACGACGACCGCTCGTCGATCTATGATTCACTGGCGACAGTGCAGAACAACCTGAAGGGCGAGAAACGGTTCTTCAAGGTAGTCTCGTGGTACGACAACGAATGGGGATATTCGGTCCGTACGGCCGACCTCTGCAATCTCATCGCCTCGAAGATGTAGAAGTCCCTGGATGCCGTGCCATTGGGCACAGCGTAGTATGTTCGATCATTCGGGCTGTGCGCGCTGAGGCGTGCACAGCCTTTGTTTTTTTTACACTGACGAAGGAAAACGACCATGAATAAGAAGACTGTACGCGATATTGACTTCACCGGCAAGCGAGTCATCATGCGTGTTGATTTCAACGTTCCGCTCAAGAGCGGCGTAATTCAGGACGACATTCGCATCCGCGCGGCGCTCCCGACGATCAACTACGTCCTCGAGCACAAGCCGAAGTACCTCATCCTCATGTCGCATCTCGGTGATCCCAAGAAAGACGCCCAAAAGGCAAGGGAAAAAGCTGAAAAAGACGGAAAACCCTTCGACGAGGCAAAATTCATCGAAGGCAAGTGCAAAATGAAGCCCATCGTTGAACGCCTTTCGGCACTCCTCAACAGACCGGTGAAACTCGCTCCGGCCGCCATTGGCGCGGAAACGAAGGCGCTCGTCGGGACGTTAAAGGATGGAGAGGTGTTGATGCTCGAGAATACCAGGTTCCACAAGGAAGAGCAGGCAAAAGAAGCGTCAGACCGCGAGCGGATGGCGAAAGAAATGGCGTCATTCGCCGACATTTTTGTTAATGACGCATTCGGGTCTGCACATCGCGCTCACGCATCCACCGAGACCATCGCAAAATTTCTGCCCGCCGTCGGAGGATTCCTGATGGAGAAAGAGCTGGAGTATCTCGGGAAGGCAGTGGCGAATCCGGTGCGGCCGTATGTCGCCGTGATGGGCGGAGCAAAGATCTCAGACAAGATCGAAGTGATCCGCAACCTCATGGCGAAGGTCGACGCACTGCTGATCGGCGGCGGTATGATGTTCACGTTCTACAAAGCTCAGGGACTCGAAATCGGGAAATCACTGCTCGAAGCGGACAAAGTCGATCTCGCGAAGAAGATATTGGAAGAGGCGAAAGCGAAGAACGTGAGATTCCTGTTACCCGTTGACACCGTCATCGCGGATAACTTTGACAACAACGCAGCAA
>DATDNS010000448.1:0-2243 GCA_036518155.1 Bacteroidota bacterium | reverse complement strand
TCCGGCTGAGCGTCTCGTTAAGACTCTTGTTCATGACTTCGGCGAGCGACATGCTCCGGTAGATTTTCTCGTTCTCCCGGATCCTGTCGAAGATCACCACCGTATCGTTCACAGACACACCGACGAGCGTCAGGAAGGCGGCGATGACTTCCTGGGTGATCTCGAGATTCAAGCCGGGAATGACGCCGTTCATGATGACGATAACGCCGAATGTTGTGAGGATATCGTGAATCAACGCAATAACCGCACCGAGTCCGTAGGAGAACTTGAACCGAAGGGCGATATACAACAAGATGGCAATGAATGCCCAGAGGACTGCAAAAATCGCGTCCTGTCGAAGTTCTTTCCCGACTTTAGGGCTTATGCTTGTACCTTTGTCAACTTCAAACTTCCTGTCCGGGAAACCGAGTTTAAGCGCGTCCCTGATCTTATTTGAAACTGTTGACCCCTCTGCCTGTTCAGTCGTCCTGATGAGGACTGCGTTGCCGGTTCCGTAGGACTTGATCTCGCTCTTTTCGAGTCCGGCTTTTCCCAGCGCATCACGAATACTGGCGGTCTCAACCTTCTGGTCGAATGAAACGACGATTTCCGTTCCCCCTTTGAAATCGACACCAAACTGGACTCCTTTGATCGCGACGCCAATGATCCCGACAACGATCGTCACGGTCGAAATGACGTACCACCGGTTGCGAACACCGAGGAAGTCGATATTTGTCTTCTTGAATAATCTCATTGAAAAACGTTTCTCCTTTGCTAGACGTTCATCGTGAAGCCCGGAACGAGAGTCTTCCTCAACCGAAGTGCGGATTGAGACCCCTATCGGTCATGATGTTAAAGACGACGTGCGTGATAATAATGGCGCTAAACATACTTGCTGCCAGACCCACCATCAGCGTTATTGCGAATCCCTGCACAGGTCCCGTGCCGAATTGGTAGAGTACCAAGCCGGTGAGGAATGTTGTGATGTTTGAATCGAAGATTGCGGCAAACGCTTTCGCGTAACCCGCGTCGATGGCGGCGCGGAGCGTCTTGCCCCCTTCGAGTTCTTCGCGAATACGCTCGTTGATCAGCACATTCGCATCCACGGCCATACCGATCGTGAGGACAATCCCGGCGATGCCTGGAAGCGTGAGCGTTGCCCTGAATCCGGCCAGAACACCGAGGATGAAGAGCACGTTGAACAGAAGCGCGAAATCGGCGACAAATCCTGCAACGCTGTAGTAGACGACCATGAAGAGGACGGTAAAGATGAACGCATACATCGACGCATCAAGCCCCGATCGAATGGAATCTTCACCGAGAGAAGCTCCGACGGAACGCTGCTCAATAATCGTGACGGGAGCAGGAAGGGCGCCCGCCTTCAAAACGATTTCGAGGAGTCGGGCTTCGTTGGCGGACTCCATACCGGTAATTCTTGAGCGGCCTCCCGTGATCTTCTGCTGGACGTTGGGGGCGGAATAGACTGCATTATCCAGCGCGATAGCGATACGTTTGTTGATATTTGCACCGGTGATGCGCGACCATTCGCGTGCGCCGTCGCTGTTCATTTCCATGTTGACGATCGGGCGGTTGTCTTCGGGGTCGACGCTTGCCTGCGCGTTCACAACGACACCTCCGGTCAGTTCGGGGGTCGCATTGACCGCGTACAGGATGTAGAATTTTCTCCCGTCTTTGAACGTTTGGGTCTTGTTTGACCACAGAAACTGAAAATCCGAGGGGAATAGCCGCTGGATGTCAGGCCGGGATAACAGACGAATGACACGATCGCGGTTCTTGTCTTCGACGTATCCCTCGCCCGAATT
This sequence comes from Bacteroidota bacterium, assembly GCA_036518155.1. Taxonomy (GTDB): domain Bacteria; phylum Bacteroidota; class Ignavibacteria; order UBA10030; family UBA10030; genus JADGQA01. Next base: position 441 of record DATDNS010000448.1, on the reverse strand, counting down.
CTGCTGGTCCGGTGCCACATACGCGAAGAACGGATGTTCGCGCCTGAATTTCGCCTCTGAAGTCGTATCGGTAGGGCTGCTTTGTGCCTCACCACCCGTCAATTCAGACAGCGCATCGGTCGGTTTCTTAGGCTTCTGCTCTTTCTTTTGTTCCGCAACCGCGGTGTCGCCTTCAACTTTCCCCGTGAGATAGTTGTCGATGGACTCCATGACTTTGTAGCTTACCGCAGGGTCTTTGAGCAATTTGAATTCAAGTTTCGCAGTTCCTTGCAGGAGCCGGCGTACTTCGCTCTCGTCCTGGACACCCGGCAGTTCCACGATGATGCGGCGTGAGCCCTGTTTCTGGATATTCGGCTCGGAAACGTGGTATTGGTCGACCCTGTTGCGGACAATTTCAACTGCCCTGTCGACGGCTTTTTCGGTTTCGGAAGAAAGCTGGCT
>DATDNS010000447.1:0-8588 GCA_036518155.1 Bacteroidota bacterium | reverse complement strand
TGGAAAGGCAGGTTTGGGTTCTTCGATGAGGTTCGAAAAAATGTGTCCCTCCATGTGATTGACGCCGATGAACGGAATTCCGAGTCCCAGCGCAACGGCCTTCCCAAAACTAAGCCCAACCAGGATGGAACCGACGAGTCCCGGACCATACACTGCCGCAACCGCATCAAGATCGTTTTTGTTCACCCCGGCCCTGGAAAGCGCCTCATCGACGATGGGCACGATGAGTTTTTGATGAGCACGCGATGCAAGCTCAGGGACAACGCCGCCATATATTGAGTGAATGAGCTGGATCGTGGTGACATTCGACAGAAGGCGTCCATCCCGGACGACGGCTGCAGAAGTCTCATCGCACGATGTTTCAATTCCCAATACCGTCATGATCTGCCCACCAGGGTCAAGCCGAACCTCTCCGGCATCGTTTCTCTCCGTTTTTCCGCCAATATTGACTGGTTATGATAATCAAAATTGTTCCCCGTAGCAACCGGGAACCTCTGCGCCCTTCTTGGATTTATAGTATGAATCAACCGGTTTGCTTTGAACAATCCCAACGCTGGCTCCAGGGTATTCCTCTCTGAACCATACAATGAATTGTCAGGTGTGCGCCCGGAAGCCTGTGACTGGAACCAAGCTTATTTTTCTGAAATGCTCTATATTACATCCGAATTTTCTGCTGAACGCATGAACCGCATTTACCGAAACTATCTGCCGTTGTGGATTGCCTTGATTCTCTCCGGATGCATAGCGGACGCTCCACACGACAACCCGCTGGATCCGCGCTCGCCGGGGTACACCGGCACGGGCGTTGTAAGCGGTCACGTCTCTGTAAAGAATCGGCCGGACCTTCCGGTCTCCGGAGCTCTTGTCTCCGCATCGGATGGTGCCGCCGCTACGTTCTCCGATTCATCAGGAAATTTCTCATTTCCCGGCTTCCCGATTGGGAACACGCTCCTCGTGACTTCGAAACCAGGGTTCGTGCCGGAATCGGCGAGTGTCTCGCTTGCAGCCGGGCAACGTAACACGATCCAGGTTCCTCTCAATGCTGTACCGACGGTCGCAAACGCAAAAGTCACGACCAGCCGGATCGCGGTCTGGTTTCCGAGTACTCAGTACTCAGCATCATTTTCGGCAACCGTCGCAGACCTCAACGGTGCGACGGACATCGATTCAGTCTGGGTTGCAATCGGCTCCCAAAATTTTTCCATGATATACTCGATTACGAACAGGGACTTTGAACTGACAATCCATCCAGACACCCTTCCCGGCAACAACCTGCAGGTCCTGGTTGGCCAACCGCTGACGATTCTTGCGAGGGACTTTGGCAACGGTGTCGGAACCAGTTCGCCGTTCTATGTCTCCCGCATCATCGATCTTGAGCCCGGGCCATTGCATCCTACGTCCGTTCCGGCAACAGATACCGTGAGCAGCCCGTTTCAGTTCAGCTGGACTGAAACGAATGCGAGTTTCGTCTTCACGTACTCGATCGTCCTTGCACGTGTTGACAATGCGAGCAATGAGACAGTTGTGTGGTCGAAATCGTTGATTCTTCCAAACCTCGTCAGCTATCCATACCCCCAGGGCGGAAGCGCGCCGGTCTTGACGCCCGGGAATTATTCATGGATATTATCGATGATCGACGAATACGGAAATTCTTCGACATCCAAAGAATACGCCTTCGTAGTCCGATGACGGAACAACCGGTAAAAAACGATTTCGACGCGTTGTACGAAGTGACGCAACGGATTAATTCCATCCTTGAGCCGTCCGCCCTTCTTGAGAACGTTCTCGAAATTGCCATGAAGCACCTCTCCGCCGAGCGGGGATTCATCATCCTCGCGGACACTTCTTCGACCGACGGCTTTACCGTCACGGCCGCAAGGAATTTCGACCAGAAGCAGCTGTCGGGGGATTTTGCGGCTTCCTCCTCGGTTGTAAAGACCGTGCTTTCCTCGGGGGAACCGGTCCTCACCTTCGACGCACTTACGGATGAACGATTCGAGTCTTCGACAAGCATTATTGCGCAGCGCATACAATCAATCATTTGCATACCGCTGCGACTTACCGACCGGGTGACCGGCGCAGTCTATCTCGACAGCACCAAGTCCCGCAAACGCTTTACGGATGAATCGCTGAAATTCCTGACCGTCTTTGGCAACCTTTCCGCCATCGCCATAGAAAATGCCAGGCAGTTTGTCGCGTTGAAAGACGAAAACCGGCGTCTTCGCGATGAAGCAGATCCGTCCTTGATCTTCAAAGGGATGGTTGGCCGGAGCAAGAAATGGACTGACGTTCTCGAGACGACAAAGCGCCTTCTCGACGTCGACGTTGCCGTGCTTATCACCGGTGAGAGCGGAACCGGAAAGGAACTGATCGCCCGTGCCATCCACGACCATTGTGCGAGAAAAGACCATTCTTTTGTGGCACTCAATTGTTCCGCGATTCCGGAACAATTGCTTGAGAGCGAGTTGTTCGGCCACAAACGAGGGGCGTACACCGGAGCAACAGCAGACAAAGCCGGACTTTTCGAAATTGCTCACGAAGGAACGCTCTTCCTCGATGAGATCGCAGACCTTCCGCTGCCGCTGCAATCGAAACTCCTTAGGGTGCTTGAGGAAAAACAGATTCGCCGGGTGGGCGATGTACAAACCAAAAAGATCGATGCAAGAATCGTTGCCGCGACAAACAAAGACCTTCACCGGGAAGTGAAGGAAGGCCGCTTTCGGGAGGACCTCTACTTCCGGCTCAACGTGGTCCATATTCAGTTGCCGCCGCTTCGCGAACGAAGGGACGACATCCCTGCTCTTGCGGAGTATTTCTTCGAGAAAGCGTGCAATGCGCATCGACGCCAATTGACCGGAATCCATCCGGACGTCATGAAAGCCTTCGTGCACGCTCCCTGGCAGGGAAACATCAGGGAACTTCAAAACACGATCGAGCGCGCGGTTGTTCTGTGCAAGACCAGCCAGGTGACGATGGAGGATATTGCAACGATGACCGAAGCTCCCTACAAAGCGGGTTCGATGACTCTCGCTGACTACGAGCGCCAGATCATCGAGTCGACACTGAATGAAATGGGCGGCAACCGGACCAGGACGGCGGAAAAACTCGGTGTCTCACTTCGATGGCTTCAGTACAGATTGAAGGAGTGGGGCAGTGAGTAATCAGGGTCTGACACTCGAGGAAAAATTAAGCGAAAGCTCCACGACGGCAGTTTTCAGGGCATACCAGACGGCTCTTCATCGTACCGTTCTGGTCAAGGTTTTGCATAAGCATCTCGCCAACGATACGGATATCCAGGCCAGATTTGCCCGCGAAGCCCGCGCTTGCGCTCTCCTCCACTCACCGCACATCGTCCAGGTCTATGATCTTACGGAAGTCGATGGCACCCCGGCGATTGTGATGGAGTTCGTCAGAGGCAAATCATTGAAACAGTTGCTGGAGAATGGACAGCCGTTGCCGTTCGAGCTCGTCCGGACTGTCGCAGTGTCGGTGCTCCAGGGACTTGACGTCGCGCATGCGCACGGTGTCATCCACAGGGATCTGAAGCCGGGGAATATCCTTGTCGCAGAGAGCGGCACCGTAAAGATCACGGACTTCGGTCTTGCAACCCTGGCTTCTTCCGCGAGTGTGACCAACGAAGGGATGGTCCTGGGAACCCCGGCGTACATGTCGCCCGAGCAGATCCGGGGCGAGACGCTCGACGGCCGGACGGATTTCTTCTCGCTCGGTGCCACTCTTGTGGAAATGGCGACCGGCAAGAAAATATTCGATGGCAGTTCATACGCAGAATGCACAAGAAAAATTGCGGGTTTCAGGGAAGAAGCGCTCGCAGATCTTGTGGCGTCAATGCCGGAGGAATTCCGGCAGTTTCTCAGACGGCTTATGGCGCAGGCACGGGAATCCCGTTTTCCATCTGCCCGCGAAGCGCTCGCTGCGCTTGGCATTCAGGGAAATGAAGCAACGATACCTCAGGGCGTTCACCGAAACTCAAAGGCCGTGCCGATTGCTGCAATCGCGGCCAGTCTCCTCGTGCTCATCGGCGCCTTGACACTGTGGAACCGAAATTCGAAAATCGCGGGACGGGCGCAGCCCGATTCGGCCATTTCAGCTGCAACAACGAATGAGCTTCAATCAATACCAAAGAGCAACATGCAACTGGGGAAAACGGACCGTCCAGGTTCCGCTGCCGTCATCCCTTCGTCAGTCCAGGATCCATCTCCTGGATCCGGCGCAGCGAACGTCAGTTCAGCGGATTCAGGATTCCTCTTCGTCACTGCGAAACCCTGGGCAAAGGTCTACCTGAACAGCACGTTCATCGGTGAAACGCCATTTGCGAAACCGGTCAAAGTGAAGCCGGGGACTTACACGGTAACGTTCAATTGCCAGATGTTCGGCCCGATTGTGAAGACGGCAAGAATCAGCCCCAATGCGAACACCGTGCTTGAAGCCAACTTTCTGGAACAAGCCGGATTCGTCTCACTGCAAGTGAACCCGTGGGCCTATGTCTATGTCGACGACCAATACTATGATGTCACACCGTTCAGCAAACCGATGGTACTTCCCTCCGGCAGCAGAAGACTCCGGTTCCACAACCCGGCATTTGACGATATCACACGCACGGTGGATATCAAGGCAGGGGATACCCTGAAGCTTTCTGTCAACTACTCCACACCCGCCGATGGAAGCAGGCAGTAGACAACGTAGTGTGGTCAGGTCCACGATCGCGGTTTTGTATGCGTCGTTGATATTCACATCAGCGGCGATTGCACAGACCGGCTCGCGCGTCGATTCCACGCTCGGCGCAATACAGCGACTCTATGACAACGGGATGTTTGTTTCCTCCGAGCTTGAGGCGAGGCGGATGCTCGAGGACAAGACTCTTTCCGATTCGGTACGCACGACCATCGAGCGGCAAATTGCATGCTCTCTCGTCGCACAGGACAAGATACCCTCGGCGGTGGATCACTTTCTCTCCGTTCTTCGCTACGATCCGAATTTTCAATTCGACCGTATTCTGACCTCTCCCAAGATCCTTACGGCATTCGATGAAGCGAAATCGGAATTCCTTTCACAGAAACGGCGGGAACGGGATGTGGAAGCGGGAATGAACGAGCCCTCCAGACTGTCGCCGTCCTACAGAACATTGATCTTCCCCGGCTGGGAACAACTTCACCAGGAGCGAACGGCCGTCGGATACGCCTTCGTTTCTTCGGGAGTTCTCGCACTGGGTCTGACGGTGGCATTCGACATTCAGCGCCGTTCCGCGAAAAACGATTATCTTTCCGCGACCTCATCCGAAACCGCGCAAGCGCGGTATGGACCGTACAACAGATATTACCGGGCCGAGACATATTCTGCCATCGCATTCGGCATCGTCTATTTCGCATCCGAACTTGAAGTGTTCTTCAATCCCCAACAATCCTTCATGGCAATCCATGCGGAGAGGACCCCGCTTGGGGGTAGACTCTCCGTGTCCATTCCCCTCTAAAGAAAAGACCTGCACGCCCTGCACTTTCGCCGCGCAAATTTTGCGCGCCGAGCCCCGGCAAACCTCCGGTATTGGGTCAAAAATAAGCGCCTACAGTAGGCACATGAGTTGCATATCTCACTACCGTAAAACTTTGGGTTCGACGCTGACAACGCAATAAAATCGGAGACAGATCATGAAAAGACTAGTTCTTGCCTCAACGATTCTGAGCCTGTGTGGCTTATTGGTACTTTCCTCTACTGCCGCGCAGGCTCAGATCCTTCCTTCTCCTCTCAAGCTTAGTGTGGTCAAGGTGGAAATGTCGGGCGATGTAACGCTTGCGTGGACCAAGCCCGACACCCTGGTCTTTGCCAAGTACTATGTTTACGCGCACAACGCGATGAGCATGATGGCAATGCCGATGGTGCCTGTCGACTCCGCCGATGGGACTGCCTCAGGCGTTACGATCAAGCTGCCCCCGTCACCCATCGGAGGAAGCATCACCTATGCAATCGTTGTGGCAGGTGTCCTGCCAAATGGATCCCGGATCAACAGCAATGAAATTGATCTTCCCTTCAACGGCGTTCCGCCGACGAATGCGTTCAGACTCGAGGCAAAAGTATCGGGATTCGACAAAGTGATACTCGTATGGAACGCGCCGGCGCAGGTCACCGTCACGCAGTACGACATTTATCGGTCGACGATTGACCCGGAGGTTATGCCCGTGACCCTGACGTCGCTCATCAGGATAGGATCGACGACAGACACGATGGCGACCGATTCTGGGATGGCCACGAACGTGTATTACGGGTACTATGTTATGGCGAGAACATCGACAAACGACTCGGTGAGAAGCTCTCTCGCAGTAGTCTTCGTCGAGGGAATGTCCCTCACGGACAAAGTCACGTTCACCTCAACGCCGGTGACGTCTGCACGCGTCGGCGTCCCGTATGATTACAGGGCTGCCGCAGTCTCGAACGATTCCTCCGCGATCATTCGTTATCGGCTCAGTTCAGAGTCGTTCGACCTGGACGACGGGATTACCTGGGATGCCCAGGGAATCACCATCGACAGTGTTTCCGGCGAGTTGACATTTACGCCGACACACCGCGGCTGGCTTCCCGTGCGGATCGTGGCGCAGTCATCGAAAGGAGGCCGGGCCTTCCAGCAATTCACGATCACAATTTCCGGTGGCAACGGCGTGCTCACAGGAAAAGTGACCGATACGCTGAGTCATCCAATCGCCAACGTAATGGTCGAGGCCTATCGCAGGAATTCCGACGACTGGTTCTCGTTCCGCACAAGAACAGATTCTCTCGGGAACTATCGCATCACCAGCATCGACCCCTCTGTTTATGTCAACGGGGCGGTCGTTCCGAGCACGGAATACTACGTTCACGCCATTCCTCTTTCACACGACTATTTTGGCCAGTGGTATAACGGCGCCAACAGCGCGGACCAGGCGACGGCAATCGCAGTACCGGATTCGCCCGCAGTCGCAACGGCGGATTTCAGGCTGCGGAGTCGGAACACAGTTTCTCTGAGAGGCACGGTCGCCGGATCTGTAACGGATACATCAGGTCTAGCCATTACACAACACGGCACCGTCGTCTTCTTCGTCAATGCGGATTTTGCCGTCAACAGTGCGTCGGACTTCCGCGGATCATTCGATTTCGACAGAGATTCCGATGCGCGACTGGATGGTGATTCTCATATGGTTTTCAAAACCCGTGTCGATTCACTCGGTCATTACACGATGAAAATCCCTGCGGGGAAATACATTGCGTTCGCAAAATCACCGGGATATTCCATTGAATTCTACAATGACAAAAGCGATATCCTCTCTGCCGACGTCATCACCGTCTTCCCGGATATCATGGCGATTCCTGTCAGCCCGACGAATTTCTCTCTCGTGCCTCTCCCGCCTGTCGTTCTGGGTCAGATCAGCGGACAAGTGGAGGACACGGTGAAGAATGTTGGGGTCCGAGCCCGGGTTATAGCATTCAGAGACCGTTGGAGTGCGGGTGTCACGGACGATTTCGACTTTCAGCATACCTACGTGACCGATGCAGATTCAACCGGCAACTACACATTCACGAACCTCCTGCCCGGGAGCTACATTATTCTCGCCGTGCCACTCGGCAACTATGCGCCGGTATTCTACAACAACGGAACGCAGACGTTGAGCTGGAAGAATGCAACACGGATCACGGTGAACGGCAACGTTGTCACGGGGATCAACATTTTCGTGAAGCCAATTCCCGACTCCGCCCGCGGCTTCACGCTTATCAGCGGAAATGTCAGTGCGTCATCGGGTTCCGCTGCGGGAGCAATTGTCTACGCAACATACGCGAACGGTGATATCGCTGGTTATGCCTTCGCTGACGCCAATGGCAATTACACAATCTCCGGAATCGCACCAGGCACGTACACCGTAAACGCCGACCTGTCGGGGTATATGATCGCCGGCGGCAAGCAGGCGAGTCCCACCTATGGTCCAAACGGTGGACCGGTTCCCGCAAGTGCAAACCTTTCAGCACAACCACTCACAGGCGTCACCACACCTTCGACAGGGGCGGTGCCGACAACCTATATGCTCGAACAAAACTATCCAAATCCGTTCAACCCAAGCACCACAATCAACTATTCCCTGCCTTCTCCAACGAGGGTGGTGTTGAAGGTGTTCAACATGCTTGGTCAGGAAGTTGAAACACTCGTCAACCAGGTCCAAACGGCGGGCAAGTATCAGGTAGTGTTCAGGGCTGCAAATCTTGCGAGCGGAGTGTACTTCTATCAACTCCACGCGGGGAACAGCTTGCAAACGAAGAAAATGCTGCTGATGAAGTAGCATCGCAACGTGCGGAGAGGTTGAACTCTACCTGCGACGACAGTCCTGATTTTCTTGATAATCGGGACTGTCGTTTTCCTTTCTGACGGTTCCGGGAATCCTGCAACCGTGTTTGCTATTTTCTCTTCTTCCTTGCGCTTCGCTGCGTCGTATTCCGGATTGAGTTGGTCTGCCCCATTTCCTGAAGTACCGAGTTCGGTTCGTTCGCCGTCCAACGACAGGGCTTGCTCCTTTCTGTTTTCCTTCCTATATTACGATGTAGCAGTAATTGTC
>DATDNS010000446.1:0-4101 GCA_036518155.1 Bacteroidota bacterium | reverse complement strand
TGGCAGCGTCTTCACACTTGTCCGTTGCCGTTTCCAAACCGACGAGGACCTCTTTCAATTTTATGATTTGCACAGGATTGCGTTCGTGGTCAAAAAGATCCGCGACCGCTTTTTCGAATACCGCGTCGGCCTCATTTTCGTATTCGTTCACTTTTTGAAGTACTTTATTGAGTTCCTCATTCTTGTGAATGTTGCGGAGCAAGTGAACACCTTTGTGGAGTTCCTGGATGGAGAGGTAGAGAATATCAATGAGCTTCGTAACATTCGGCGGGATCGTCTTGATTTTGTAGAGCACGATACGGCCAACACTTCCATCAATCTCGTCCATGACATCGTCGATCGAGGAACCAAGTTCGTGGATGTCTTCGCGATCGAACGGCGTCACAAAGGTGGAGTTCAGTTCTGAGTAAATCTTGTGTGTAACATCATCTCCGATGTGCTCCAACGCGTGAATCTGCACTGCCAGTTTTTCCTTGTCCGATGAGGTCTTGGCCTTTGGAAGTTTCTGGAGTAATTCGACAGCACCGAGCAGATTCTTGGTGGCTTGCTCAAACAACGAATAGAAACGTTGATCAGTTGGGAGAAGCTTTTGTATGATTCTGTCAAAAAGCATATCGTGTCCTCGTAGTGGTTGTCACTTGTGTTGATCGGCGGAATCAGTAGGTCTAATCAGACAGCTTCGTTCGGAGGTTGGCGACTTCTGTCCGGATGCCGGCAGGAAGTCTGTCCCCAAATTGGTTAAAAAATACCTCAATTTCATCAATTTCTTTCTTCCACCCTTCCCGGTCCACGGAAAGGACTTCCTGAAGTGTTGCCGGATTCATAGACAGTCCTTTTGTATCGATCGAATCCGGCGTCGGAAGATAACCGATGGGAGTTTCCACACCTTTGCCGGTTCCGTTTATTCGTTCAAGGATCCACTTCAGAACCCTGATATTCTCACCATATCCCGGCCACAGGTATCTTCCTGACTTATCCTTGCGAAACCAATTTACCCGAAATATGAGCGGAGGGTTCTTGAGGCGCGTCCCCATCGTGTACCAGTACGCAAAGTAGTCAGCCATATTGTAGCCGCAAAAAGGACGCATCGCCATCGGATCACGGCGCACAACGCCAACGGCGCCTGTTGCAGCCGCTGTGGTCTCGGCACCCATACTTGCGCCAAGAAAGACACCGTGATTCCAGTTGACAGCCTGACTCACCAACGGAATCGTAGTCGATCGCCTGCTCCCAAAAATGATGGCGGAAATCGGCACACCTTCAGGATCTTCCCAATGCGGAGATATTATTGGGCATTGCCTCGCCGGAGAAGTAAATCGGGAATTTGGATGGGCCGCTGGTTTGCCGTCGTTCTTCCAGAGCCGTCCCTGCCAGTCCAACAGCCCTTCAGGAGGCGGCGTGCCGAATCCCTCCCACCACGGTTCCCGTGAGGGGGTCAGCGCCACGTTGGTAAAGATGGAATTTTTCTCCATCGTGTGCATGGCAATCGGATTCGTTTCGTGGCTTGTCCCGGGAGCAACACCGAAGAAACCGGCCTCCGGATTGATCGCACGAAGCTGACCCTCGCCGTCGATGTTCAACCAAGCAATATCATCCCCCACCGTCCAGACTCTATATCCTTCGTCCGCCAGGGACGAGACCATCATCGCAAGGTTGGTCTTTCCTGAGGCGCTTGGAAATGCCACGGCCATGTAGGTAACGCGACCAGAGGGGTCCTCCAGGCCCATGATGAGCATGTGTTCCGCCATCCATCCCTGTTGATGTGCAATGTAACTCGCAATCCTCAGGGCGAAACATTTCTTTCCCAATAACGCATTGCCACCATACCCGGAGCCAAAACTCCAGATTGCTTTTTCTTCCGGCAAGTGCACAATCAACCTCCGATCCGGAGAACAATCGCCGAGTGAATGCAGGCCGGGGACAAATTCACGTGTTGTGTCGTAGCGATTCAAGGCAATATTTCCCACCCTCGCCATGATATGCATGCTTGCCGCGACGTACGGGCTATCCGTAATCTCGACTCCCATCTTGCTGTAGGGTGATTGGGCAGGTCCCATGATGTAGGGGATCACAAACATCGTGCGTCCGCGCATGGATCCTTCAAAATATCCCTGCATTCTACGCTTTGCTTCGTCCGGGGGCATCCAATTGTTGTTCGGGCCGGCATCATCCCTGTTTACGGTGCAGACATAGGTCAGTTGTTCTGTGCGGGCGACGTCGTTGGGATTGCTTCGATGCAGGTAACAATTGGGGTATGTTGCCGGGTTGAGTCCAATGAGGGTCCCATCGTTCAGCATCGATCGTACCAGACCGTCATATTCGGCCCGCGAACCGTCGCACCAATGAATTCTCTCGGGTTTCGTCAACTCGGCGCATTCAGCCACCCACGATTGCAGTTCGTTCTTCATCCCAATCACATCCCTTCTGTCATGCCCGAAAGACTGAATGCCATGCGACATTCGTTGTCATGATTATTGCGGCTCGGAACGTTAGACGCGGAACACAGCCGGCACGAGCCAGATCGTCAGACCGGACACAAAACTCCGTTCACAAGTTATTGTCACCCAACAGCAGCAGTTTCCTCTTACGCGGACTTTTAAAGAAGTTCGTTCAGACTCAAACCTTTGCCTGGAGCACTTGATCGCGGAGTTTCATCTGATATTTTCGCATCTTTTCCTCGATTCCGTGATCACTAATACCCAGGATTCTAAGCGCCAGCAACGCAGCATTCGCCGCGCCATCAATCGCAACCGTGGCGACAGGTATGCCCGAGGGCATTTGCACCATCGATAGAAGAGAATCCAATCCATTCAATGATTTGGATTTGATCGGGATTCCGATGACCGGCAGAGTGGTTTTCGCCGCAATGACTCCTGCCAGATGCGCCGCCCCGCCTGCACCTGCAATGATGATTTTGATTCCGCGTTCCTGCGCATTCGCAGCATACTCGAACGCATAGTCGGGCGTTCGATGGGCTGAGACAACTTTGAACTCACATTCCACTCCAAACTCGGCAAGCATTTTTCTTGCCGGTTCCATGGTCTCTGCATCCGAAGCGCTTCCCATGATGATCCCCACGACAGCTGAATTCACATTGCTCATTTCAAGCCTTTCTGTTATTCAAACCAACATTGATAATGTGACGCGTATTTTGTTGAACGGGGCAATAATATACAGCAAAAACCCGGTGTAAGGCAATCGAAACTTGTGAAGAACTATTTTTTTGTCCCGGCCATCGAGGCTCGTCTGAGACGATCCATCAGCGCAGCGCCTAACCCCTGTTCCTCAACTTCCTCTACGATAATCAACCCAATTCCCATCTTGTCAAAAGTTCTCAAGAGGTCGAATAATGCGTGAGACATTTTCGCCGGGTCCGGAGATACCCTGCGAATCGCCAATCCCGGTCCGCTCCTCGGATCCGGTATTGAATGCAGGATGCAGCCGATATGTTCTTTCTCTGTATTCAGGCCGGCTAACAGAGAACCGAGACCGATGCTGTCTCCCCGCTTTACAAGGACCACCTTTGCGTTTGGCGAATAATGCCTGTGCCGATTTCCCGGCGAACGACGCGAGAGTTCTTCACCGACGCCAGTGCCGAGTTTTCCGATCACAGCTTCGATCGCTTCCCGGGTCAACCCACCCTTTCTCAAGATAACCGGAGGATCAACGGTGATGTCAAGAACCGTCGATTCAACTCCAATCGTTGTTGGACCGGCGTCAAGGATACAATCGATTTTCCCGTCCAAGTCATCCCGAACATGCTGCCCGGTTGTGGGACTTGGACGGCCTGAAATATTCGCACTCGGTGCTACAATTCCCCGGCCGAATTTTCTGATCAATGACAAAGCGACCGGATGATTGGGCATGCGTATCGCCACGGTGTCGAGCCCTGCCGTCACCTCGTTCGTTACTCCCGGCGACTTATGGATGACAATCGTCAGGGGGCCGGGCCAGAAAGCGTTTGCCAGGGTTGTCCCGATCTCCGGGAACGCCGGTGTCAAGGTGTGCAGAAAGGAACGGTCCGCAATGTGGACAATCAATGGGTTGTCCGATGGTCTCCCCTTCGCTGTGAATATTTTCCGTGTAGCGTCAGGATTGAAG
>DATDNS010000445.1:0-7414 GCA_036518155.1 Bacteroidota bacterium | reverse complement strand
GGGGGAGAGCATGAGCAACGGCGAATCAAACCCGACGGAGACGTGGGCTATTTTGCCGTTCTGGCGTGTAGTCCAGCCGGATGTTTGAAAACCGAGCGTCTTTGTGTAGAAGTCCAGACTCTTCTGAATGTCTTTCACCCGGATGCTCGGCGAGATGGTACGGTTTCTGCGTGTTTCCATGGAGTAGTGCCAACACAATGGCGGAGCGACATGATCGAAAGTGATCACCGTTCCGTGGACAAATAGAAAAGCAGCGTAGATGAAGAGAATCGAGGCAGGCTGACGACGTGCGCTGTTTTGACGGGACGGCCCCCTGCGAGCCTATGAAAAACCTCGCCCTTTTGACGCCGGCGAGTACAGTGGACCAAATACTTGACATTTTTAGAGTAGCCCCTTTCAGCGCCAATAGCAAAGCATTTATTTTGTTTATTATTGCCCCCCGGCAGAATCCTCAAGAAAGAAGGATTAATCGGACCAAGATCACGCTGGCGTTGATGCGCCCGATCAAATGGCAAAGGTCAATTATGCTTCTTTTCCCGCATATGTTGCGAATTCATACTATTTCGTCTCCCGCTACCTACGGACATTCGTAGTTTTCGCTGGAAGGAGGAACTACCCCTGTATGCCCTATGTTAGCTTAATAGGTTGCTTGATTGTGTTGTGTCGCATTCCCGGACTCATGTTCTCTTTGCAAGCGACAGAGCGACAACCTTCGTTACCGTTGGTTCCCGACAAAGAGTCGTATCAATCCTGAGATTTCCTCAAGTGTAATTGTCTATCGTGCCGAGAGTTATGTACAGAGCGTTCGCTCAACGAATAAGCTTGTTCTTGCCATTCGTTGCCTTGGTTGCCACCTCGTGCGGGGGAGATCCTTCCCCGTACCCGCCGGATCGCTATCTACTGATCACCCATCCGGCACTCAACCGCATTACAATTTTTGATCTCAAAGCGAACAGGGTCGTCGGTGCGCTGCCAACGCACAAACTTCCGCACGATATGCTGGTTTCACGAGACCATGTTCTCTATGTCGTCAACAGCGGTTCCCAGTGCATTTCAACATACGATCTGAAGAGCCGGGAATTCTGGGAGTACGCCCGGGAGTTCATGAAGAGGGATTCTGCCAATCTCTATGCCCCACGGACTCCATCTGCGAATATGCTTGGACAGAATATGGCAAGTTCCGGCAAGAGATCATCCGCCGATTCTTCAGCGTGGACAAACCTTAACCGCGATCCGGTTCAATCGCTCCCCGCCGCATTCGCTCATACGTACCTCACTGACCCGGTGTTCCCGGAAGCTGCCAGGCCGATGCACGAACAAGCACACGCTTTCTCCCACACCGCGTGTTATGACTGCCACGACCGGTCCGTTGGCGGCAGACCGTTCGGCCCGGCATTCTCCAGGGACAGTTCCGCTATTCTTCTCGTGCACCTGCGGGGACGAAACATCACATTCCTCGACTCGAAGACCCTTGCCATCCAGCGCCAGATCCCGTTGCCGATCCCGGCTCAGTATTCTCCCATCGAAGCGTGGATTGCACCCGATCAGACAACGTGTTTCGTGACGTGCCGGAACGAAATCGGGGAAAGCAGGCCGGGACTCATTCTCGTTGTCGATATCCGCGACGGCAAATTGCTGAAATCGATCACGGCCGGCATTTACCCGTGGCACCTCTTGTCCAATCCGACCGGCACAACACTCTACGTCAACAATTTTCAAAGCAGCCGGATTTCGATTATCGATGTCGGGAAGAGGGAAATTGTCGATTCTCTCATTGCGCAAAACGGTCCGGCGATGATGGCCACGGTGCCTGATCGAAACCTGCTCGTGGTGAGTTGCTTTTACACCGACCGTGTGCTCGTTATCAATCTCGCGACAAAACTTGTCGAAAAAACAATCGATGTCGATTCCAACCCCACGTCGCTTCAGTTTTCCCGGGACGGCAAGAACCTTTACGTGCTGTGCGGCGGCGAGAGTTCGCTCGACATCGTGGATGTCGCGGCCGATACGGTAAAGGAACGACACAAGATGCTCTTTGGCGCGTACGCATTTCATCCGGTCGACGACCGGCAACCGGGAAACTAATTTCACCATCATTCACCAACTCAAAGGGAGCTTCCATGCACATCCGTCAACGCTTTTCTGCCCGAATCCTCGGTCCCGTCCTGCTCTTGGCGGGAATCGCGATTTGGATTTCGAGTTGCAGTAAGAACAGCAGCAACCCGGTTTCGCCGGCAAACACCGGCAATCCGACCGTCAACGGCCTGGTAAAAGATGCCGGCGCGGCGAACAACCCGGTGATCGCCGGCGCCACGGTGCAAATCGTCGGAACCAACACAACAACGACGACCAACGCAAACGGCATGTTCTCTCTCACGCTCCCTGCCGGCGTCACCAAGACCATCAATATTACCAAGAACGGTTACTCGTTGAACCAGGTTGTCCTGAACCTCGCCGCAGGAAACACGAAGAATATCACCGTCAATCTTCTGCAGGCCGGGAATACACAGTCGGTCGCCGTTAGTTCCGGCGGCAGCGTCACCGACACAAAATCGAACGCCGTGTTGAAGCTCCCTGCCGGGTTTGTCAGCACGACCGGCAATGTGAGTGTTACGGTGACCGGTCTCGACCCGACCACCGAACAAATCCGGGCACTGCCCGGCGGACTGGATGCCATCGACGCAAACGGCAACCCCAAATATCTGCAGCCCGTTTCGTTCGCCGAGTATACCGTCAAGGACGCAAACGGAAACACGTTGCAGTTCAACCAATCGGCATCCTCCGGAGCCAACATCGAGCTTCCGATTCCGGCATCGCTGCGCGGAAAGCCGGGCTATTCCAACGGCGATCCCATTGAGTGCTATGTGTACGACCCGACGGACGGAAAATGGAAGACTCCCGTCCCCGGTGTTGTCGGACCTTCGTCGGTCGACGGGTCTCCTGCCATCAAGGCGACGATTTTCCATCTTTCGTGGTACGGCGGTGCGCCGGCGCTCAATCAGCGCGCATGTATTAAAGGCTATGTCAAGAACAGCAACGGCACAGCGGCCGTTGGCGCCAATGTCGAAGCGTTCCCCGGCGGTGCAGGGACAACGGACGGAAACGGGTTCTATGATATCGACGCAGCCCCTTCTTCGAATGTTCGCGTCGTTGCATCGGTCCTCTCCGGTTCGCTTATCAGCGAGGCGGAGATCGTCGTCTACACGGGTACCGTGACCGATTCCTGCTACAATGCACCCGACTTAACACTCGGACTTCCGCAGCAAGGGACGTTTGAAGTGAATGCAACGCTCTACAAAAGCGGGAGCGGCAACTCGGTTTTTGACTTTGCTCTTGCCGAGATCCAGCTCAAGACACCTGCCGGTACAACATCGAGTTACGATGGCGCCACAGTTCAGATCGGCTATGGCAGTCAATTCACGACGCTCCCATCCGTAGGCACGGGAACCGGACTGTACGAGGTCTACACAGGCAACCCGGCCAATTTCAGTCTATCGCCGGGACAACAATACGAAATCAAAATTGATTTTGACAAGAACGGTACTGTTGACGCAACAGGTTCCGTGCGCATGGTGGGTGTCAGCACGAATACGTATCCGGCGGACAGTTCCACCGTTCCGAATCATTTCACGGCAACGTGGAGCGATAATGGCTCGGCCGTTCCCGGGTACAGCGCCAATTACTGGCTCTCGATATCCGGAGACAGTGCCTCAAGATTCTTCGTCACATCGACGACGTCGAAAGTAGTCGGAGACGGTTCTGTTGATTCTTCGTTTTACGGATACTACCTGTCGAACGCACCGCTGCCGGCGGGACAATACTCAATGTCGGTCTGGTCGTTCAATGGACCTGCCAATTTTCTCAGCACAGTCGGGGACCAATTGCCGAATATCAACGGCCAGAATGTGACGGGGTACATGTATTCGTATTATTTGGGCAACGCGAGCACATTTACGTCAAGCGGATTACCGTCCTCTGCAGCGCCCGTCTATTCTTACTCGAGCCAGCATTGGAAGGTTCCTCTCGCGCTGACGAAATTCTACAAATCAATTCCAAGCGTTATCAGGAGGAAGGAAGGGATTTCGCTTCCGAAGAGGTAATGAGAAACGCTGACAATGAATGAAGAAGGCGCTCCGGATAAATTCCCGGGGCGCCTTCTTTTTGTACGGAAGATCTGCAATCCGACGCAATGCCCGCAATCTACAGGTTCTTCATCCAGGCCTCTCTCAGCCGGACTTGTTCGGGGGTCGCGTTGGGATTCACCGCAAACTTGTGCCGGGTAATCCGCGGTTCCAGTTCGGCCACAACCTCCATCTCTTTTCCGTCACGTTTGATTCCAATGGCGATTTTGGTCCCGGGCTTCATTGCGGTCACTTTACCAAAGAGCATTTGGGCATTTTGGAATGTCAGGACTGTGCTGTCAATCTTCTCGACAATATCACCCTTCATTAAGCCCGATTTTGAGTCAGGATAGACCTTCGTCACCCCGATCGCGTTATCGACCATGCCCAGTCCAATCCCCAGACCGCTCTTGCTGCTGTCGACATCTCCCCGCTCATCGTAATCGATCCCCACGAAGTTGAAATATTCTTTCACGGGCATTTTTTCGGCTCCCTTGATGTACCGGTCGAGGAAATCGCCGACCTCGGGGTATGTCATGGCGACCAGCTGGTCGAAGAATTTCTCTTCGCTGAAGGCACGCTTCTTGCCGAATTTCTTCGAGAGTTCCACAAGCAATTCCCGCAACCCTCGTCTCCCGTGAGAAAGCTGGAGCAAACGAATATCCAGGAGTCCGCTGACGAACGCTCCCTTCATGTAGATATTGCCGTACTGGTCCTGCATTTCGGTGGAATGAATTCCGAGTTGCGTCAGGCTGAGGTTCTGATCGTAGCCGTCGTTGGCGTTGAGCTCGCTCCGCAGGACTTTCAGATAGTCATCGAGCGTGATCAGTCCGTCACGCAGCTGCAGCATGTGTGCCGCCCACTCGGTTGTCCCTTCGTAGAGCCAGAGATGCTGGGACATCACCGGCTTCACAAAATTGAAATGGTCGATGAGTTCACTGTGGATGTTCAACGGCGTATTGACGTGGAAAAATTCGTGCGCGACAATGGAGTTGATACTCCCCGCGTACTCGGACTTCAACGTGTCTTCTTTCATAACATATTCTGAGCTGTAGGAGTGTTCCCACGCCCCTGCGGAAAAATTCCCGAACCAGAAAAGAAACACATAGCGGTCCACCGGAAGGCCCTTCGTGAAATCCGATTCAGCCTGGAGAATGTTTTTCAGGGAAGAGAGCATTGCCTCGGAAGTGATGAGCCCGGTTTTCGAGTAGGTATAGACGTCGATGTTCGCACCCCCGACTTGCGTCGTCGCAGTCGTCATCTTCCCCAGGTAGAACGGTGAATCGACGACTTTGTCGAAATCTTCCGCTTCATAATAGCCTTCTCGGTCTTTCTGAAGCGCCGTACCCAGTTTCCAATCCGCCGGGTAATCGAGTTTGATCCTGATCGGTTCCGACTGCATCCCGACGAAATATCCGAAGACACCCTGCCCGTTCAGCATCACGAAATCATCGCTTATCGTCGTGCTGCACATCGGATAGACTCTGTCCTTGTCGACTTTAGCGTTCCAAATATCCGCGACTGTGTAGGAAATCTTCCTGACATCCGACGGACGGGTGATCGTCCATTGATTTGTCGATGAGTGTTCGGTCGGTACTTCCTTCCCCGTCTTGTCGAAGGCCTTGAAGTCGTTCACAAACCTGCCAATATCCATCACCTGGTAAGTCCCGGGCGCAGTCGAGGCAAACTGGAATACATTGTTTGATGCCGACAGTTGTTCGGGATACAACGTGACCTTGAACGAATCGCCCGATCTGTCGTTCAGATTGACTTCAAACACCTGCTGGCTGAACACAGAGTTCAGGCCTGCAAGGCAGACAAGGATGAAGAGTGCAGCGCTACGCGTGTGGCTCATACCCGCTCCTGAATATTTCGTGATGGTGGAATATACGGCATTGAAGCTTCTCTACGGTGCGGAGAGGCTTTTGTTGCGGGAATGGCGGTTGAATGCAGCTTGTGGGATGAATTGTCGGGGTGGGGGGGGGGGCTGTATTTCGTGGATTTCACGGTCAGGCGCACCACAGTCCAAAGACCGTGACAAGACAACTGCTTCTCCCCTCATTACTTACTTCTACCTTCTTACTTTCTTTCTCCGTGTTCTTTCGGTGGGTAAACACCCTCCTGCCGGATGAGTTCCGTATAGGGACCCTCCCAGCCCTTCATGAATACCCGATGGAGCAGTCCGGCGATCCTGGTATTCCAGACCACAACTCCGACATTCCTGGTGTTGTAGAAATAGCTTTTCTCCGCATTGCTCGTCCCTACCCAGCACGATGCCGAATCCACGACAATATACTTGCAGTGTTCCACGCGGGCGAATGGAATGTACCTGCCGGCCAAATCGGGAATCGAACTGAATTTGACCTCGATATTCGGAACGGCTGCCAGGCGCTTCAGCTGTTCGATTTGCCCCGGGGTTTTTTCCCAGTCGGATACAATGAGTCTTACCCGGACACTGCGCTGAGCTGCACGAAGCAACGCGTCGTTCAGGACCGTATACATTCCTTTGCCGTGCGTTAACGGAGTATAGGTGAGAAACTGGAGCAAAATCTCCTTCTTCGCACCATCGATCAGTCTCACAATGTTGGATTCGTCCCATAATGTGGTATCGTTGATCAGGGAAAACGGACTGCTCGTCGGCTCATACACCAACGTATCCCCGCCCCCTTCAATCACGCGTATCGGCATTGGGTACGACCTGCGACGCAAATACCCGGCGATTTCGGACGGGTCGTTTTTCTCGGCGAGCTTCCAGTCAAGATCGAACAGGTCCTGGTAGACCGCGACAGCGTTGTTGTTCCTGATACGGACGCCGAGCTCGTGGATCTGGTCGAGTGCCCTCCAGTCGAAGTTCTGGCTCCCGATGAACGCTTCCTCGCCGTCAACCGTAAAATATTTTGCGTGCTGAATCCCGCCGGCAAGTTTTCCATAGTCGATGACGCGCACCGATATATT
Organism: Bacteroidota bacterium; assembly: GCA_036518155.1. Taxonomy (GTDB): domain Bacteria; phylum Bacteroidota; class Ignavibacteria; order UBA10030; family UBA10030; genus JADGQA01. The sequence goes on along the minus strand of DATDNS010000445.1, from coordinate 338 downwards.
CCTCTGCCTGCCCAGAGAATCGACGGATTCCGGATAGGTCTTGTACATCCGTGCATCGACGATAAAGCGGATCGCCACTCCCCGTTGAGCCGCAAGAAAGACGGCCTTCAGGACGGCTTCCAATTGTTCGCCAGACTGATTGGAAACATAAAATTCTTCGAAATCAAGAGTATGTCGTGCGCCGTTGATCATCTCAATCCAGACATCGCGCGCGTTGCGGATGTCGGGATTATCGAGACTCGTTTCCGCCGGCGTGCTTTCGACAAGCTCGAAGTCAGAATAACCGGCCCTCTGGGCAGTACAGGGCACGACCATCGAAGCGAACGCAAAAAGAAGAA
>DATDNS010000444.1:0-2371 GCA_036518155.1 Bacteroidota bacterium | reverse complement strand
TGTCGCTGTCACTGATGCAGCCATAAGCTGTCCCCAATCCGTTTGATAACGATCCCTAAAGATTGCAAGACCAAGTTGCACCGTCCTCAACTCATCGGAACTCACGACGATCAAGGCCCACAAAAAATCATTGAAGACGCCCATAAAAGTAAAGACGGCAAGCGTGGCCAATGCCGGTTTCGCGAGCGGCAGAATAATTCTCCACAATACACCGAATCTGTTGCAGCCATCGATCTTTGCGGCATCCTCCAGGTCCCTTGGGATCGTTAGAAAGAACTGTCGGAGGAGAAATGTCCCGAACGCCGATGCGAGACCGGGAACAATTAATGCGGCATAGGTATCAATCCACCCAAACCAATGGAGAACCATGAATGTCGGAATCATCACGACCTGGCCGGGGATCATCATCGTTCCAAGAAAGACGTAGAACAAAACCTCGCGCCCTCTGAACTGAAGACGAGCAAACGCATACGCGGCCAGCGAACACGTGACAATCTGTCCAAGCGTCACTGTGACGGCAACAAAGACGCTGTTGAAGTAATACCTGCCGAATGGCGCCGCAGAGAATGCGCTGACATAATTGTCGAGAATGACCCGATCCGGTATCCATTTCGGGGGATAGACAAGGATTTCATTCAGCCCTTTGAAAGAAGTGAGAACCATCCAGAGGAACGGAGACACCGTGATCAGCGCCAGAGCATACATCACGACGTGAAGGATAATGGTTTTCGATATTGTCGTTGAACGTTTCATCCTGTGTAATGCACGCTCCCTTTGAGCAGTTTAGTCTGGAATATTGTCAGCACGAAGACGAGAGCGAACAGCAAATACGCGACCGCCGACGCATATCCCATATCAAAGAACTTGAATGCCTGTTCATAGAGATAGAATACCAATACTTTCGTCGTGCCAAGCGGTCCGCCGGAAGTCAGGACAAAGACCGTGTCGAACACCTGAAAGGAACCGATGACGGACATCACCAGAATGAAGAAGGTCGTCGGACTCAACAAAGGGAGTGTGATATTCCAAAACCTCCGCCACCTGCCGGCACCGTCCAATTCTGCAGCTTCATAGTAGTGGTCCGGAATTCCCTGCAACCCTGCGGAAAACAGAACCATGTTTACCCCAAACGTCTTCCAAACGCCCATCACGATGAGCGCGGACATCGCCGCCGTGGGTTCGTTCAGCCAGTTGACCGCCGGAATGCCGAACCAGTTCAAACAATAGTTTAGCAATCCAAAATTCGGTTCGTACACCCAGCGCCAGATAACGGCCGCTGCAACGGACGACATAATGACCGGCGCAAAAAAAGCAGTCCGCAGAATTCGTTTGCCGGCAATTTTCTTATTGAGGAAATATGCCACAGAAAGGGACAGGACCATATTCAGAGGAACGGTCCCAAGAGTGTAGACGGCAGTGTTTTTGAGTACGGTCCAGAATTCGGGGCTGTGGATGATCCTTGCGTAGTTGTTCAGCCCGACAAACGACTGGTGCGTACTGAACATATTCCAGGTGTGAAATGAAAGAAAGAAGGAGAAGAGAACGGGGAATGCTACAAAGACCGAAAATATGAGGAGGGTCGGCGACAGGAACAGAGCTGCAGCCAATCCATCTTTTCGATGAGTGTGGACTCTACGACTCACAAGCAAGTCCTTTGCAGGCCAGCCTGCAATTTACCGTTTCGGTGTATCGTTCAGCAGTTCATTGGATTTTCGCGCCGCCTCGTCCAACATTTGTTTTGGGTCTTGTTTGCCAAGCGTAGTTTTTTCGATTGCTTCGGCAATATTGCGTGTGATCTTCAAACTCTGGTAATCGATGGGATTCGGCGCCTGACCGAATTCCATCTGGTCAACGTATGCCTTAAGTGCCTGATTCGTCTTTAGAAAATCCTGATATTCCTTCACAGCCGTCACACCGCGACGCACGGGCAGATAGCCTGATTTCATCGACCAGAGTGCCTGGATGTCGGGCCTGAGTATCCATTTGACGAACGTCCAGGCCTCAGCAGGATGTTGTGTTTGTTTGAATATGGAGAGATATTCTCCCCCAACAATCGTTGCCCTTTTTGCCGGACCGGCGGGCAAAGGTACGACCATCCAATCGAGGTTCTTCAGTTCTTTCCATCGGGGAATATTCCACGGTCCGTCCAGAGTCATCGCGAGTTGTTTCGATGCGAACGCCACTTCGTAATCGATTGTGAACGTGCTTAGTCCCAAATCGTCGTAGATATTCTTCCACAGCGTCATCGCACGAACACCGGCATCGCTATTGAACAATACCTTTGTCTGCTCAGTATTGACCAACTCACCTCCGGCCTGGAACAGGAATGGATACCATTGCCACACCATCCATCCGTTTAACGGACCGGAGG
>DATDNS010000443.1:0-8574 GCA_036518155.1 Bacteroidota bacterium | reverse complement strand
CCCACACCGCTCACGTTTGCGGACCGGTTGACGGATCACTACGGCAGCGGCAAGATCTATTTGAAACGCGAAGATTTGTGCCATACGGGTGCACACAAGATCAACAATACGGTCGGACAGATATTGCTCGCAAAGCGTTCGGGGAAAAAGCGGATCATCGCCGAGACGGGTGCGGGCCAGCACGGTGTTGCCACCGCGACGGTTGCAGCAAAAGTCGGTCTTTCTTGCGTTGTCTATATGGGCGAAGAGGACATGATTCGCCAGCAATCGAACGTCCAACGCATGGAACTCCTCGGCGCCCAGGTCATCCCTGTCACCACAGGCAGCCGCACGCTCAAAGATGCTACAAGCGAAGCAATCAGGGACTGGGTGACGAACGTCGACACGACATTCTATATTATCGGATCCGTTGTCGGCCCACATCCTTATCCGATGATGGTGCGAAATTTTCAATCTGTCATCGGCGAGGAAACACGATCGCAGATGCAGAAGAAAGAAGGACGATTGCCGGATATCCTTCTTGCGTGTGTCGGTGGAGGCAGCAACGCGATTGGACTCTTCTATCCATTCCTGACCACAGGCGTCCGTATGATAGGAATCGAAGCGGCGGGGCACGGACTGGACACAAACGAACACGCCGCGACGCTCACGAAAGGTCATCCCGGCGTTTTGCACGGGTCAATGAGCTACATCCTGCAGGATCGCAACGGTCAGATCATGCTCCCCCACTCCATTTCTGCAGGTCTGGATTATCCGGGAGTAGGACCCGAGCACAGTGCGCTTAAAGACGCCGGCAGGGTGGAATATGATTCAATCACCGACAATGAAGCGATCGCCGCCGCGCATCGGCTGGCACGTCTTGAAGGGATCATCCCTGCACTCGAATCAGCGCACGCGCTGGCCTATCTCGAGAAACTCATGAAATCGACTTCGAAGAACGATCTCATTGTTGTGAATCTCTCCGGGCGCGGAGACAAAGATCTCAACCAGCTCATGACTCATAAGGCAGACTAGGATTCCGTGGGACGCATCGAAGACAGACTTGCCGACCTAAGAAAACGCGGGAAGAAGGCTCTCGTCTATTTCCTGACGGCCGGATTTCCTCTGCGTGATTCGACCGAAGGAATCGCCGAGGCGCTGGAACAAGGAGGCGCCGATATGCTCGAGATTGGGATGCCGTTTTCTGACCCATTGGCGGACGGTCCTGTCATTCAGCGAAGTTCCTGGACTGCGCTCCAGAACGGCATCAACCTCGACGCAGTTCTCACGATCATCGCCGCGATCCGCTCGCGGTCTTCGATACCACTCATTCTCATGGGTTACCTGAATCCGATTGTCGAATTCGGTGCGGAGAAATTTTTCTCGTCGGCAGCGAAGTCTGGAGTGGACGGCGTGATCCTGCCTGAACTGCCGCTTGAAGAAGTCGGGCGATTCAGGAACGAAATTGACGCAAACGGCATCTCGCAGATTCTCCTCGTGACACCAACCACGCCTTCGGATCGCATCCGCAAGATCGATTCGGTGTCGCACGGATTCCTTTACTGTGTGTCCACGGCGGGGGTGACAGGGAGCGGTCACGGGTCGGACATCGGCAAGTACATTACACGCGTCCGGACCGAAAGCTCAAGAAACCCACTCCTCGTTGGATTCGGCATTTCCTCTCCTGCGGATGCAGCATCCGTTGCGAAGGATTGCGACGGTGTGATTGTCGGGAGCGCTCTTATCAAACGACTGGACCAACCTCATACGAACGATCAACTCCGCAATTGGGTCAAAGAATTTCGCACCGCCATTGACGCCGTGAAAACTTAGACAACCCCTTCCACTTTCACTTCCTTGTGAGTGTAGCACTTCAGGAAAGTTTCTGCTAGTTTTGTCCTTGAATTGCAATCATAGTTTCTGTCAAAAGGAGAAAGAAGTCATGTTTATTGGCCATATCGCCGTTGCATTGGGGGCAAAGAACGTTGCTCCGAAGGCGTCATTGGGGACGTTGATCATGTCGGCACAATTCGTCGATTTGCTTTGGCCGATGTTTCTGATTCTCGGCGTGGAGCACGTCCGGATCGCACCGGGCAATACCGCCGTAACGCCTCTCGATTTCTACGATTACCCAATTTCTCACAGTCTGGTCACGGGTATCGGCTGGGCAGTACTATTTGGATTGATCTACTTTGGATTGAAGAAGTATAAAACTGGAGCAATTGTCCTCGGTCTGGCGGTTTTCAGTCACTGGATCCTGGATTTCGTAAGCCATCGTCCCGACTTGCCGATTGCGCCGGGACTGCCAACGTACCTAGGTCTCGGCCTCTGGTATTCGAGACCGTCGACAATCATTGTAGAGGGATTGATGTTTCTGGCCGGAATATTTCTCTACGTTCGCAGCACCAGGGCAACAGACCGAATCGGAAAAATTGCTTTCTGGGCATTCATCGGGTTTCTCGTCATCGTTTGGATGGGAAATACGTTCGGTCCGCCTCCACCCGATGTGAGCTCCCTTGGATATGTTGGGCTGAGCTTATGGCTCCTCGTGGCGTGGGGATATTGGATCGACCGGCATCGAACGTACAAGGAAGACGTTGTTACAGGGGCGATCAAGTGAATGACGAGGACTTTTGTTCTTAGCGCTGCAGAAAGGTCTTGTCCCGCGGAATGATATTTCGCGGACGCGGTGAATTTATGCTCAAACAAGATGGAACCTTCGGATAAATCGGACGACGTCCATTTCTACAGGCGACGGTTTCCACACATTCATCCCGCCAATGCAATTTTCTTCGTTACTTCACGGATAGCCGATTCCCTTCCCGAACATGCAATCGAGGCGCTCCGCGCCGAGCAGTTGGATCGAATCCGGCAATTGAAAAACGTGGAGGATCCAAAAGACAGAGAGGAACTGATACGACGATTGCACAAGCGGTATTTTGGTAAGTTCGACGAATACGTCGACCGCATTTCCACCGGGTCTCGCTGGCTGGCCGACCCACGTATTGCGGAGGTTGTCGAAGAAGCTCTCCATTACAGAGACGGAAAGATTTTTGACCTTTTGTGCTACACGATCATGCCAAATCATGTTCATATGGTGCTGTCTGTCCAGCGAACCGGCAGTTCGCTAAACAGGATTCTCCAGTCGTTGAATACCTGGACCGCACGACAGGCAAACAAGATCTTAGCCCGCCAAGGTGCATTTTGGCATCACGAGAGTTACGATCATGTTGTCAGAGATGGTGCTGATCTTGAAAGAATCGTCCAGTATGTTCTTTTGAATCCGGTCAAAGCCGGACTTTGTAAGTCATGGCAGGAATGGAAGTGGTCTTACGTCAGGAGAGATTTGGAAGTATTGGATTGAACGAGGGCCAAGTTTCCTGATCACCTTATCGGCGAAATGACATTTCGCCAAACAAAAGCATGAGGCTCTGGAGTTTACACCCAAAATACCTTGATTCGAAAGGGTTGGTCGCTGTCTGGCGGGAAGGACTCCTCGCCTATGCGGTATTGCAAGGTAGAACGCGTGGCTACAAGCATCACCCGCAACTTGAACGATTCAAAGCTCATCCAAGGCCGCTTGCCGCGATAAGAATGTACCTGCACGTTGTGTGCGACGAGGCCGACAGGCGGGGATATAATTTCGATCGGAAGAAACTTGGGAGGAAAACCGTTGCCACCAAACGTGGAGTGACTTCCGGTCAGCTATGTTTCGAACTCAAACACTTGAAAAGGAAACTACGAAGAAGAGATCCCCGGGCTTACCGAAACATCCGGCACCTGAGAACACCCGAGTGTCATCCACTCTTCAGAACCAGGCGGGGAACAATCGAATCGTGGGAAAAGGCCTGAGCGACTAAGCTTTCGGGGTGGTATTCCTAGCAGCCTTGAGAGTGTTCTTCAACAACATTGCCACAGTCATCAGCCCAACTCCGCCGGGAACCGGCGAAATCGCCTTTGCGACTTTGCTTGCCGAATCGAAGTCCACATCGCCGACGATCCTGTATCCGTTCTTCGCTGAAGGATCATTCACCCGATTGATCCCTACATCAATGACCACAACTCCCGGCCTCAGCATGGCCCCGGTTACGAATCTCGGCTTACCGATTGCTGCAATAAGAATATCAGCCGATTTTGTGTGCACACTCAGATCTTTTGCCCCTGTGTGCGCAATGGTGACCACAGCATTCGCGCCAACCTGTTTTTGAACCAGAATATTTGCGATGGGTTTGCCCACGATGTTGCTGCGGCCGACAATCACAACATGCTTTCCGGACGGGTCGTTGCCGCTCCTTACAAGCATTTCCTGAATGCCGGCAGGCGTGCAGGGCTTGAAGGTATCTTCGCCGATCATAAGCCTGCCCACGTTGTACGGATGAAAGCCATCCACATCCTTCACAGGATTGATTGCCTCGATCACTTCTTCTTCATGGAGTTGTTTCGGCAGGGGTAGTTGAACAAGCAACCCGTGGATCCGGGGGTTTTCGTTGAACTGCCTGATCTTTGCCAGGAGGCCTGACATCGAAATGCCGGCGGGCAAGCGCTCAGTCACGGAGTAGAACCCGGCGTCTGCGCACGCCTTCTCTTTCGAGCGGATATACGATTCAGAAGCGGGATTCTCACCGACAAGGATGAACGCAAGTCCGGGCACAATTCCGTGATGGGTCTTCAAATGCTCCGTCTCTTCTCGCACCTCCCGCTTGATGTCCTCTGAAATTTTCCTTCCGTCGATAATGTCAGCCATCGAAAATACCTATTGAAAACTTGGAAAGATCACCTGTTCAATCTTCGTCGCCTTTCCCGTTTCTGCATCAACCTGGACGAAGACAGCACACATGCGGACTTCCTTTTCACCCAGTTCGAATTTGTATGGCGTCTGGTGAAGAAAGCGCTTGATGGCGATTTCCTTCTTCAGTCCAATGACCGAATCATACGGTCCCGACATGCCGACGTCCGTAATGAATGCCGTTCCCTTTTCAAGAATTCGCGCGTCCGAAGTGGGAATGTGCGTATGCGTTCCGACAATCGCGCTGACTCTTCCCTCGAGATAGAAGGCAAGCGCAATTTTTTCAGCCGTTGCTTCGGCGTGCATGTCAATGAAGATTACTTTCGTTTCATTCTGAATTTTGCTGATCGCCCAATCCGCGGCTTTGAAGGGATCATCAATGGAGGCCATATACGTGCGCCCCTGGAGGTTGATGACACCCACGCGTCCTTTTTCCTTCAGGTCGTGCGTGATAAAACCGAAGCCCGGGTTTTCCTTCGGATAGTTCAGGGGTCTCAGGATCCTTCGTTCTTTTGCAAGCAGAGCCTTGCTTTGCCATCGATCCCAGAGATGGTTGCCGGTCGTAATCACGTGAACGCCGAGATCGAACAGAAGCTTCGCGTCTTCTTCCGAAATCCCCTTCCCTTCCGTCGTGTTTTCGCCGTTCACGATGCAAAGGTCAACCTCGTACTTCTGTATGTAGCTCTTCAAAATCGATGTAACGAGGTTCAGGCCGGGCTTACCGACGATATCTCCGACAAAAAAAATGTTGATGAGTTTAGACAATCTTGTTTGCCCTGGTGTGGAAAATGGTTAATGACTAGAAGTCATCTCAAAGACACTCTCGGTCATTCTGAACTTGGTTCAGAATCTACTATCGTGCAGAACATAGACCCCGAAACAAGTTCGGGGTGACTCATTAGGGGGTCATAAGATCGGTATGCGCTAATATACCTGAAATTGCGCGGAAACAAAAGAACGAACTGGGTGATGTCCTTGTCCCCTGGCGTCACGGTCCATACCGTGACAGCTTCCCATATTTCGGTCACGAAATGGTTTCGTGACCGCCGTGACAAAATGTAAATTAGGACACTACTACGAACTGGCCGGAAACAAAAAAGCCGGACGACGTGCGCCCGGCCTTGCCTGATCTTGGATGATCTACAGGTTCAATGCTTCATTTTCATTCCTATGTATCGCTTGAGAACGAATTGGTCGAGCGCGACAAGAATAAGAAGCGAGAATAACGTGAGAGAAATCATTTTCGTATTCTCGGCCCCTGTTGAAGTGACTACTTGTTTCGTTGCATCATTCGCCTTTTGTGTAAAACTCTCAACGACCTTTGCGTACGTATCGGTGACAGCCTGAGGAATCAGTGAGGGACGTGCCGTCTGTTCCTGCATGCGGAACAACGCCGGGTTGCTGACGGCGTAACCAAGAACGGCGAGGACCATTGCCATCGCAAAAACGTTTCCCAGGTTGTCGATCACCCGGGTCTTCCACGTTTTTCGGGGCTGCGGCACGATCCGCGCCATCAGTCGTTGCACGAATCCGGATGACGTCGCAACGTCGGGCTGTTGACGGGAAACTTTCAGAACCAGCTTTTGAAGTTCAACTTCCTTCCGACAACGTGCACAGACCGCAAGATGACTGGTGCACTGCGCCTGCGCGGCATAGTCGAGCGTTCCGTCTGTGAATTGCAGAATCTGTTTGGTGGTGAGGTGGTTCATGCTACCTTCTCCTGTCTGTTCCCTTCCGTGGTGGTTCCAAGCCTTTTTACAATTGCATCGCGCAGCATCACCCGGGCCCTGAACAATCGCGCTTTGATCGTGCCGAGAGGAAGCCCGGTGACTTCGACGATTTGTTCATAACTCATGTCCTGGATGAAGAAAAGCGCGAACGTTGGACCGTAAGCGCCCGGCAGCCGGTCAATTTCCTGAAGGATGATGGTGTTCAGTTCCGAGGATTCGAGCGCGATGTCGGGGGGTATTTCTGTCGAAACGGGTTCCCGGGTATTCTCCCCGTCAACTTCTTCATCGATCGATTCGATGTTCTGTCCACCGCGTTTGCCGAGTTCGGTGGCGCAAACATTATAGACAATTCGAAAGAACCAGGTGGAAAAGCTCGATTTCCACTCGAAGCGGGGGAGTGCATTGAACGCCCGGATAAAGGCATCCTGTAGGGCTTCTTCGGCGTCCTCGCGATTCTTCAGCATTTTCATCGCGAGAGTCATAGCTTTGTCCTTATGCCGTTCGACCAGCTCGGCATATGCCTTCTTTTCACCCCCGAGAATCCTCCGGATTATCGCATAATCCTGTTCGTGCATTCGATCCTGCGCAGTTGGTCGATACTTCCTTAGACTGCCAAAGCAGGCACAGGGTTTCTGCCAACCACCCCGGATTCTCCCGATTGTTCCTGAAACCTTATGCTCCGTTTCCAGGTCAAAGTTACTAAAGAGGTCGACCAATCACAATGTTCCATTCGCAAATCTGGAGGCTACTATGAACGGTGAATTTCTTGTCCCAATTTTTCTTTTTGGCGGTGGTGCCTGGGTCCTCATTGTTTATTTCAACAACCGTCACAAAGAACGCATGGCTATGATTGAGAAAGGCGTCAGCGTGTCGGATTTACGCGGAACACCGATGCGTGAATGGCTGCGTGCGAATCCTCTTTCGAGTCTTAAGTGGGGATTGCTCGCGGTCTTTGTTGGCACCGGTTTGTTCATCGCGCAATGGCTCGACCGCATCTGGTTCTTCCACGAGTCGATCTATTTTGCGCTCACGCTCATCTTCGGCGGGCTTGCACTGATCATCTTCTATGTCATTGCAAACTCAAAGATGAAAAAAGACGAAACCGGATATTAGCTTTGCGATTCTATTTGCTTCTGTGATCCAGGATTTGAGAATCGACTATGATTCTCAGATTCTGGATTCTTGTTTCCGGTTGGTTTCTCTCCATGATTCCTCTTATCTTTTCACCCGAAGCTGAACGCATTTACGACCACCCTCCGGAATCTATCTTATGAAAACACTAATCGTCTCATCAGTACTTATTCTATCTCTGGCATATACAACTGCACCGGCTCAGCAGTCTATCGCGGGGTATTGGGAAGGAAGCATCAGCATCCAGGGTCAGGAATTGCTTATCAAGCTCGACTTCAAGCCCTCCGGCGACAGTATCGTCGCGACGATCGATATTCCGCAGCAAAACGCGAGGGGACTCGCGCTCAAGAACGTCAGGTATCTTCCTCCAAAAGTCCATTTTGAACTCCCCGCCGGACCCGGACTTGCTGTGTTCGACGGCCAACGGAATGACGGCCTGATTGCCGGCAAATTCACTCAGGCAGGGATGGAAGGCACATTTGCAGTCCGGCAAGGCAGCGTCGATCAAACCGAAACCAGTGAAGATGTCCCGGAAAAATACAAACCGATTGTCGGAACGTGGGATGGTGCGATCGACATCATGGGACAATCGCTGGGAATCACCGTGAGTTTCAGCATGAAGGGTGGTGCGTTGAAAGCCGCCATTGACATTCCACAGCAAGGTGCTAAAGGAATCGGACTGAACAACGTGAGCTTTGATTCTTCAAGAGTACATCTCGAACTGCCTGCGGGTCCCGGATTGGCGGTGTTCGACGGCACGCTGACTGCCAATTCCATCAACGGTGCCTTCACACAGGCTGGAATGAGCGGAAGCTTCCATCTTTCTCGTGGATTGGAGAAGAGAACGGAGGAGGCGGAGGAAATCGTGCCGTATAAGAAAGAAGAAGTTGTCTTTTTCAACGACAGTATCAGATTTGCCGGCACGCTGACACTCCCGGCAACGAAAGG
>DATDNS010000442.1:0-5037 GCA_036518155.1 Bacteroidota bacterium | reverse complement strand
GTCTTCACATATCTTCACGGCACCAAGAGGACTCACGTGAACTCTCCCTCCAACACCGCCGGGTCCGCCTCCGCCCGGTGCAATGGGAATAAGCGCCAGATCGATTTTGAATCGTCGACCGATCTCTTTGAAAAGCTCAGGGTTGTAGCCGGTATCTCCTGCAAAGAACACCGCGATGCCGCCGTACTCGACAACATAGCCGGTGTACCCGCGTGTTCCCAGCCAGGCACCGTCAAAACCGTAGCGGCCGTTGAAATGCTGAACCGGCACAGCAGTGATTCGCACACTGTCTCGCTCGAGGACTTCCCACGGCCTGAGCAGGTCGGTTTCCCGGAATCCAAATTCGGGCGTGTACTCGGCGAGTCCATCCGGGATGACGAGGATTCCGGCTTTCGGGAGTTCTTCGAGGCTTCCAAAACTGAAATGATCGAAATGCATGTGCGAAATAAGTGTGACGTCGACTTTCGGGAGGATTGCAGGATCGAGTCCGGGTTTCACGAATCGTTTAACGAGCATCCCGATCGTGTTTGTGAAGAGGGGATCGGTGACGATAAGTTTGTCCCGCATCTGGATGAGAACGGTCGCATGCCCAACCCAGCCAACGACAAGGTTGGCATTTGGGAGAACCGGCGTAGTGATCGTGTGCGGCGGGTCGGGAATCGGATCGCCGAGTCTCCCGAACGACTGCGTCACCATCCGCTGAAGGTATCCGCTGCAGCCCGCCGACAACCCGGCAAGAACGAAGAGGATGATTAAGGTTCGCTTTTTCATCTCCAGAAGGTAATGAAATCCTGAGAATTAATTCAACACTCGATTGAAGGTTGTAACAAACGCGGAAAGCGCACGGACTAATCAACGTCAGATTGCGCTCGACGAGCGCAATCTGACGAATCTGTGCCTAGTTCGTATCGGGTCGAGGCGTTGACCCAGTGAAGGTCTTGTCCCGGGAATTATTCGGTAAACTCCACAACGTCGGCACGGATCGTGATTCTTGGCTGTGTGTAGACGAAGAGGTTCAGGACGTCGGCATCGTAACGAACATTCACAAGGGCAATCTTCTTGCCTTCGACCGGGCCATTCGACGCCTCGTAGTTCTTCCAGAGATTCTCGAGGGCTTCTTTGTACAGCATGCCGCTCCCGGAAACCCGGAGAAGGGCAAAGGTATTGGTGGCCATCCCCATCGAAAAAGTCCCTCCAAACAAGTATCCGGCCTGTGCCTCACCCGATACACCTCTCGCAACAATCTTGAAATTATTCTTTTGAAGCTGAACATCCGTGACGTTGCCTGCTGTGAACATTCCGCCCGTTGAGCAGCCTGTGACACCAAGAGCCAGGAGAATCAACGTGGCCGTAAAAAGGAACGATCGAGTATTCATGGTTGAAAATCCCTTTCGTGAAGTTGGATAGTGGGGATGCGATGATGTCCCGAGTGTGTATGGTGCACTTCAAAGGTTCTTGTTCTTTTCGTCTGAATCAACACGTCAGGGAAACCTTAGGCGGGACGGTTCTACGTTTCCTTCTGCAGCAGAAAAGGACGAATCCTCGATCGGCAAATTAGGAATGAAGTATCCTAATTGCAATGAGTAGCCGGCGGGATTGTTCGTTTGTCAGAATTGAAATTCGCAGAATTGATTCTGTAGCAACGCGACGATCAGCTGCCTTGAAAGAAGTCCTCAATGCAGGCGGCAGGAGTGCCGTTGAGGGTTGTGATCGACTACTTCTTTTTGGATTTTGGTTTGATCAACCGCTTGACGGCAGCCATAAGGTCAGGCTGGCCAAACGGTTTTTGGAGGTACTCAACGTCCGGGTCCGAACCCCATGCGCCGGCTTCCTGGGCATGACCGGACATCAGGATGAGAGGAATGGCGGCTGTCGTCGGTTCACGTTTCAGAAATTCGCGCAGGATGAACCCGCTTCCGCTGTACATCATCACGTCGCTGATGATCAGGTCCGGCACATTCGCTTTGGCAAGCTCGAAGGCGCTTATTCCGTTGTCGGTCTCCAGTATTTCATACCCCTCCTTCTTCAGCATGACAATAACCATTTCACGAAACGTCTCTTCGTCATCGACGACCAGGATCTTCTTCATACAAGGTTTACCTTGGTAATAAGGTGGATCGTGTTGAGTGTCCCCGCCGTGCGGGGAGAATTCCGGACGGATTATTCCCGACAAAAATCTACGGCAAAGGATCGCGAAAGTCAAACCCCCGGCTGATCGGAATCGCCCATCCGTTCAACAGGGAGTCTTCAAAAATCAATTACTTCTCTGATTTTCCGCAATAGATCGTTAGCGACATAGGGTTTTTGCAGGAAGTCCTTCGCGCCGTCTTTGAGGATTTCAGATTTTTCTTCGGGATCGATAAACCCGCTGGCAAGTACGAACCTGACCGCCGGATTGACTGCTTTCATCATGCTAAGTACTTCGCGGCCGTCGTGCTTCGGCAGTCCGAAATCGCAGACGACGACCGCGATTTCTTTCCAGCGGCTTTTGAAAATTTCCATTGCGTTCACGCCGTTCTCTGCCGTCAACACCGTGTAACCTTTGAGAGAGAGGCTGAGCCTGGCAGACTCTCGCAGCGATTCCTCGTCTTCGACCACCAGGACGGTTTCCGTGCCACCCGCAGATTCCTGATCGGGTCCACTGTCACGTTCGGAGCCGCCAAATGCCGGCGACTGTACAGGAAAGTAAAGGGAAAACGTCGTGCCGTGTCCGACTTTGCTCACGACGTCGACGAAGCCATCATGACTTTCCATAATTCCGAAGACGACCGAGAGGCCGAGACCCGTACCTTTGCCGACCCCTTTTGTAGTAAAGAAAGGTTCAAAAATTCGTCTTCGTGTTTCTTCGTCCATCCCGCTGCCGGTGTCACGCACTTCCACGACAACATAGGATGCGTGGATGGCTTTGACAAATCGACCCTGAAGTGCGGCGCCTGAACAGTGGCTGGTGGATATTGTCAGCGTCCCGCTCCCCCCCATGGCGTCACGCGCGTTGACGCACAGGTTGAGAAGAACCTGGTGAATTTGGGTTGCGTCGGCGGTAATCAGAGGCAGCTTTTGGTCGAGACGGCACACAAGCGCAATGGTCCTGGGAAACGTTTCCCGCAGGAGTTTTTCTATCTCGTTGACGGAGTCGTTGATCAGGAGGGGCTTGAATTCGACCTCGTTTTTCCGTGCAAACGTGAGCATCTGACGCACCACGGCAGCGCCGCGTTTTGTCGCGTTGATGATCGTTGCCACGCTTTCGGACAAGCGCGCAGGCTCATTCCGGAATCTCTCGATGAGCGAGGCGTGTCCCAGGATAATCCCGAGGATATTATTGAAATCGTGCGCAATGCCGCTCGCGAGCGTTCCGATACTCTCCATCTTTTGCGCCTGTCGCATCTGTTCTTCGAGGGATCGCTGGTCGGTGACGTTGCGTTGAATGGCGAGAAACCCGATAATCGTCCCGTTCGCATCGAGGATCGGGTTGGCTGTAGCAGCGATCGTGACAAATCGGCCGTCCTTGGTCCGATTCGTCCATTCCCCTTTGACAATCTGTTTGTTTTTGAGAGCTTGCCAGAATGATACGTACTGTTCCGCAGACTGTCGGCCTGACTTGAGGATGCGAGGGGTCGCCGTACCGACGACTTCCTCCGGCTGGTACCCGTACAGGCGCGCAAATGCTCCGTTGACGAACGTAAAGATCCCGTCGGGGTCGGTCATGAAAATTACTTCACCGGAAGCTTCGACGGCTTTGTTGAGGCGTATCAGCGATTCTTCCGTTCGCTTGCGTTCCGTGATGTCGTGCGCCACACCCTGCAGGCCGGTAACGTGTCCGTCGGAGACGATCGGCGTCTCATAGACTTCCAGAAGGATCGGATGCCCGTCCGCGTGTTTGACTTCGACAAGGATCGGCCCCTCCGTCAGTTCTCCGCGCAAGTGTGCGTTTGTTATTTCCCTTGCGTGCTCATTGATCTTATTTTCGGTCACGAACCAGTGCGATTGAAAACGCCAGTCGTCGACGGAATGACCTGTAATCGTTTCGACCGAGGGAGAGATATACGTGATTTTCTTCTCCAGGTCCTGGGTATAGAAGAACAGATAGGGTGTGCCTTCGATGATAATGCGCATGCGATTTTCTTTTTCGCGCAACTCCTCCTCAGCCTGCTTGCGCTGCGTAATATCGACGATGGTACCGATCGCAGCGGGCTCACCTTCAAATTCGATTTTCCCTGCAGTGAAATCAACCCAATGTACCTCGCCGTTCTTGGCGATGATTTTGAATTCATAGCGCGGAGCGACAGGATCGCCGCTTTGACGGGCCAGACCGCGCTGGCGAACCATCTCGCGGTGGTCCGGGTGTACTAATTCCCAGAAGGTTTTCTGGAGAAGTTCGTCTTGCGAATATCCCGTGAGGAGCTGGCCGTACCTGTTCACAAAACGAAATCTCTCGCCCTGATAAATGAACATTGCCGTGGATGCCGTGTCCGCAACAGAACGGAACTTCTGCTCACTTTCCCGCAGCTTTTCCTCCGCCAGTTTGCGATCCGTGACGTCCTCCACCGTCCCTTCATAATACAACACTTTCCCGTCGGCACGTCGCGTCACTTTTGCACTTTCGCGCACGAATATCCTCGTTCCGTCTTTGCGGGTCCAGGTCGATTCCAGTCCTTTGATTTCGCCGTCCTTCTCGATACGCTTGCGGAATTCGAAGCGTGAGTATTGCGGGGCGTAGTCCCCCTTCTCGAGATTGATTTTCGAAAACTGTTCGAATGATTCATACCCGAGCATCCGGATGAATGCTGGATTCGCCAGGAGAACGTGTCCGTCGGGCGTCGTTCGGTAGAATCCGATTGAAGAATTCTCGAAGAGACTGCGGAATCGCTCTTCGCTTTCGCGCAACGCTTCCTCGGTTCGCACCCGCTCGGTGATATCCAGTGTCGTCCCGATGTAGTGTTTTTCGCCTGCCAGCTCGATGATGTCCCGCGACAGGAGGGCGTGGCCGATTTCTCCCGATTTCGTTTTGAAACGGACCTGAAAATTGCGCAAGGCTCC
>DATDNS010000441.1:0-5373 GCA_036518155.1 Bacteroidota bacterium | reverse complement strand
GACTGTCCGCGAAGGGTCGCCTGCAGATTCGCCATAAGAAGGGAGGCCGGAAGTCCTTTTCCGGTAACATCGCCAAGGCAGATCGCCAGACGCTTGTCTTCGATCTGGATGAAATCGAAATAATCACCCCCCACGACCTGGGCAGGAATGCTCCTTCCGGCTATCTCGTAGCCTTCAATTGTCGGAGTGGTCTTCGGCAGAAGGTCGGACTGAATCCTGGATGCGAGACGCACTTCTTCCTGCATCTTGACAAACGCTTTCTCTTCCTCGTAGAGTCTTGCCGTTTCGATGACCTGTCCGGATTGGACGGCAATGATGGCGAGGAGCCGCTGGTCTTCATCGGAAAACCCGCCGTTCCCGCGCTTGTTGAAAACCGTGAGCACCCCTTTCAGCTCGGACTTGACGATGAGGGGAACGCAGAGCAGAGTTTGTACCGATTCCTCCCATCGGACACCGCGGAATCGCTCGTCACTCTTCGGATTGTTGAGAAGAAGCGGCTTCTTGTTCAGATACATCCAGCCGAGCAGCGCCTGATTCACCTGGAATTGTTCGTGGTCGCTCGAAGAAACCATGGTCCGCACAAGCGTCTTCATCGGCTGGCTCGCGCGCTCATCGACGAGCGTGATCACTCCTTGTTCTGCGTTCACGGCCCTCAGGGAACGCCGGATAATCGTCTGCATGATTTCCTGCGAATCGAGCGAGGCACTGATTGCCCGTCCGAGGTCGTTGAGAATGGAAAGCTCCTCGACTGCGCGCTTCAGACGCCTGTTCTCTTCTTCCAGCTTCGCGCCCGTTGGGATTTGCCCGGTCATTGGTCCTGTGTGTTCGTGAAAGTGTTCGGAGGGTGAACTGTCGGTCAAAGATACATAACGCGATTGGTAGAATCAACAATTCTCCTGTACGCAATGAGCACAGAACCTCAGCAAATCCGGGGGGAGAACTGCGCATCCGCGATTTCACTTCCTTGCTTTTCCTCCAAACTTTGTCTACCATAATCGGGAAAAAATTGGTGTCACGAGCACTGTGGTCATTGCAATTGCAAGCATCCGCCCGCCGAAAGTGGATGCAGTCAGGAACGTTTTCAGTACGCTTGCCCCGCGATTGAAGGCAAGGTCCGAGGAACTTCAGTTCCTGGAGTTCGAAATCGAGTCCGGCGTGGAAGAGACTCCCAGGTCGCTCGATCGTATCGTGCAGGGTGCAAAGGTGAGAGGTGTCAACCTCCGCACACACTGCCGCGATTTGGGAAGGACGATCGACTTTGCAGTCGGGTTGGAGGGCGGCCTTTTTTCGATCGACCAACCCGCAATCGGAAAGAAAACGTTTCTCCAAAGCTGGGCGTATGTTACCTCGAACGGCGGGGAATCCTTCGGTGCCAGCGGCGCCATCCTCGTTCCCGATTCCATCGCAGACCCCGTCATGCGTGGGAATCAGAGTCTTTCGGACGTCATAGACCGGATTGCAGTGCAAACCGACGTGAGAAGCAGGCAAGGGACCTGGGGTGTGCTTACTCAGGACCTGATAAGCAGGCAGGCATCTTTTGAGACGGCGTTGACCAACGCTCTGGCGCGATTTTATAATCCGGTGGTTTACGGGGCACGCCCATAAGCTGTCTGGTCGGCTTCGAAACCGCAGTACGTTGAACGGGGGAATTCAAGGATCAAATCGGCTCCACTCAAACCATGCAACGCTTCTGGTTCCTCTTCTATAACGTCATTTTCATCCCGTTATTCTGGCTTCTTTTGCAGGTCGGGGGATTGGTCAACGCAAAAATCAGGAGGGGGATAAGAGGCCGGTACGGTCTGTTCGAACAGCTGGAGCAGCAAGCCAGGAGTCTCAAAGCTTCGAGAAGAATTTGGTTCCATTCCTCCTCCATGGGTGAGTTCGAACAAGCCAAACCCATCATCGCGGCGCTCCGGGAGAACTACACCGACCTCAACATTATTGTTAGCTTCTTTTCGCCCTCGGGATTCGACCATTCAAAAAACTACAAACTCGCGGATCTCATTACGTACATTCCGTTTGATACAATCGGCAATGCCCGGCATTTTCTGAATCTTATTCGTCCCACCGTTGCCGTCATGGTTCGTTACGACATTTGGCCCAATCACGTTTGGGAATTGCGCAAGCGAAAAATTCCCGTCTACATCGCAAACGCCACGCTGCGCAGGAATTCTTCGCGCCTGAAGTTTCCGTTGAAGGGATTTCACGAAGGTCTATACCAGCAACTGTCGACGATCCTTGCGGTCTCGGCCTCGGATGTGAAATCATTCGAAGAACTCGGTGTCCGCTATCCGCAGATACAGGCCATCGGTGAAACCCGGTACGACCAGGTCTGGACAAGAAGCCTGGAAGCACGCAAAAAACATCTCATCCCGGATGGAATCCTCCGCCGGAGAAAAGTGTTCGTCGTCGGGAGCAGCTGGGAGGAAGATGAAGACGTCATTCTTCCAACGTTCAAAAAAATCCTCGAATACGATTCGAACGCACTGATGATTCTGGTTCCTCACGAACCGACGCTGCCGACGCTGGAACGCATCGAAGCCCAGCTCAACACGTCCCCCGGTTCAATCCGGTTTTCCGACCTGAACGACTATGCCGGAGAGCGCATCATTCTTGTCGACAGCATCGGGATCCTTACTGCGCTCTATCAGTACGCAGACGTGGCGTACGTCGGCGGAAGTTTCAGACAGGGAATCCACAGTGTCCTTGAACCGGCGGTGTACGGTGTTCCGGTTCTCTATGGACCGAAATACCACAATTCTCAGGAAGCGGTTGAATTGGCGCGTCGCGGCGGAGGGATTGTCGTGCACAACCAGCAGGAATGCTACAAGACACTGAGATCGTTGTTGAATAATCAGAAAACATCGGCGAAGGCCGGAGCGATCGCGCTGAACCTTGTGAAAGAAAATATCGGCGCAACGGAACGCTTCATCGAGCACCTGGAAAAAGATCTGTAGAAATTGAAGATTGGGTCATTGACTCAATATCTCAATGGCTCAATGATTCAATCATTCAATGACTCAATGATCCAATTGTCATGAAAATCTGCTACCTCGATACCATTGGCGGAATCTCCGGTGACATGACGCTCGGTGCATTTGTCAGCGCCGGCATCCGGTTTGACGACCTCGTGAGCGAGCTCAGGAAGCTTGGCCTCCAGGGATTCGAACTGCAGGCCAACCGCGTCGAACGGAACGGCATCAACGCAATGAAAATCGACGTCGTTATTTCGGAACAACCGAACTACCACCGTCATTATTCCGATATCGTCGCACTGATCGATGGCAGCGCACTATCGGGTGCGGTGAAGGACCGGTCGAAGAAAATATTCTATGAAATCGCCGTCGCCGAAGCTAAAGTGCATCATACGACGCTCGAGAAAGTCCACTTTCACGAAGTCGGTGCCGTCGATTCGCTTGTTGATATTGTGGGCGTTTCCATTTGTCTCGAGCTGTCCCGCATCGAAGCTGTCTTTTCTTCGCCAGTGAAGGTCGGGAACGGGGGAACGGTCAATTCGCAGCACGGTGCGCTGCCTGTACCGACGCCGGCAACGATGGAAATCCTCAAAGGATACCCGACAATCCTCACGGACATTCCGTTCGAGCTCACAACGCCGACGGGCGCCGCGGTCATCAAAGCGTGTTCGAAAGGTATCCTCGCAAGCGAGCGGATGAGTATTTCGTCGATAGGGTACGGCGCGGGATCGCGGGATATCGGAACCACGCCGAATCTCCTGCGCGTCATGATCGGCCAGCTCGAATCCAGCTACGAGACGGACGAGATTGTCGCTATCGAAACGAATATTGATGACATGAATCCGGAACTTCACCCCTATGTCATTGAGCAGCTGCTTGCCGCCGGAGCGCGCGACGCATACCTGGTGCCCGTGATCATGAAAAAAGGGCGTCCCGGAGTGCTGTTGTCGGTTCTCGTCGAACACGGTACGCTCGATGCGGCCCTCAAAGTGATTTTCCGCGAGACGTCGAGCATCGGAGTCCGCTGCCAGACGATGACACGCAAGAAACTGAAACGAACACTCCGGCAAGTGCAAACATCATTCGGTGCGGTGAGCGTCAAAGCTGTCGTCAACGAAGGACGGGAAATTCTGATTCCTGAATTCGAAGAATGCAAACGGATTGCCGTAGACAAAAAATTGCCGCTGAAAGAAGTCTACAGGACGCTCGAGAAGGAACTGGCGGAAATCGCGCCACGCCAAATGTAAGCAGAGGCACGCCGCTCAGGCGCATTCACGTCAACCAGCCGTTGTTGTTCCCGTTGAGTCGGTATTCACAATATTGCCAGTCACGTTCCTTTCGCCCGTTTCGCACGCTCCCCGGTCGGCTGTCATGAGCTCCTTCTACGTCGATATTGCCCTTCCTGTTCCCATCGACCACACCTTCACCTATTCTGTACCTTCTGAGTTCCAGGAACAAGCAACCGTTGGCAGCAGGGTCGTCGTCCCGTTTGGCAAGAAGACGCTCACAGGAGTCATCGTCGGTCAGCCCGGGACCTCAGCAGTGACGAATATCCGCCCGATCGACGATACGCTGGACACTGTTCCCACCTTCTCCGGGGAGATGCTCAAGCTTACCCGCTGGATTTCGGAGTACTATCTCGCTCCCTGGGGTGAGGTGCTTCGGGCTGCCACGCCGCTGGGATTGACGATCCAGACAAAACGTACCGCGACACTGAAATCCGGGATCACGCCGGAAACCCTTGCATCGTTGAAATCTTCAGCCACAAAACAACGTGCCGTTCTCACAGCTCTCCTGAACGAACGATCCATCAGCGTAGCCGGTCTCCAAAAAATGGTTCGCCTGCAGTCGTTGAACGCAATTCTCCATCAGCTCGAAGCGAAAGGGCTCGTCGAGGTACGTGAAGACGTCGGTACGCAGCGATCGAAACCGAAGTTCGAGACTGAGGTGAGGATGAACAAATCCGGGAAATCGATCCTTGCCGGAAAAAGCGGGACAGGCGAGAAAGATGTTGTACGACTGACCCCGAGGCAGATGTTGGTATTGCAGGAACTCGCCGGACGAACACAGGATGTCGATGAGTTCCGGACTGTCAGGAGCATCACGCAGAATTCGGAGATATCGGCCTCGACGCTCAAGACGCTGATACGGAAAGGTGTTCTTGAGGCTTCGGAGCGCGAAGTGTTCCGGCGGAGCGAATATGATGAACTTGAGGCTGCACCGAACCTGACGCTGAATCACGACCAGGCTGCAGCGTTGGCCGCAATCGAACAATCGCTGCAAGCGGGGAAGTATTCAACGCATCTATTGCTTGGAGTGACGGGGAGCGGCAAGACTCAGGTATACATCGAGGCGATACGCAGGCTTCTTGCTCTTGGGAAAACCGCCATCGTGCTTG
>DATDNS010000440.1:0-3071 GCA_036518155.1 Bacteroidota bacterium | reverse complement strand
GCTTCGACGGGCAAGTCCACGGGCCGCAACGCCGTACCACAATGTTCCGGCGGTGTCGATTGCGACCCGATAACCGCCCGTCACGAATGGTTTGCCGAGAACTGCAATCGAGTCGTCGGAAAGCCGTACGTGAATTGCGTGTTCAACAAAACAGAGATACACGGTTCCGTCCAACGCAGGAATGACCTGTTCGAGGAAAAAATTCGGAAACGGGCCAGAATACGGAAAATGGAGAAAACGGCTGCCGGTGAGGACAAAGATCCCGTTATCGGTGCCGAACCACATCCGTCCTGCACGGTCCTCGCCCATCGCGGAGATGATCGAGGCGGAAATTCCGGAAGAGGTGTCGACTCTTTCCAATGAGCCGTCCCGGTATTGGAATAGTCCCCCTCCGTCGGTTCCGATCCAGAGCCGGCGTTCCTGATCTTCGTGGATGAAGCTGACGGAAGGGTTGAAGTCCGGCGTCGTGGCCGCGTTGAACACCGTCATGTGCACACCATCGAAGCGAGCAAGTCCGTTCCACGTGCCGATCCACAGATAGCCGTCGTGTGTCTGCGTGATGCAGCGGACAGTGCTCTGCGGCAAGCCGTCTTCGACGTTCCATTGCTTGATGGTGTATTGCGCGGACAAAGATGGCGCAAACACCAACGCACAGGCGATGGCAAGTATGAAGTATCTGTCGTTCAACTGTTCCGGGAAGGAGGGGATGAATGGACGAAAGATAGCACAAGCACCGCATATTCGCAAATTTGGGAATGAAGAAAGATATCGAAAATATTGATGTTTTAGGCCAATCCCTGCGTTAGCAAAAAACGAAAGCCTGGAAATCAATTTCCAGGCTTTCTTGAGACCATCATACCATGGTCGGACCGAGGGGGAGCTATTTTAGAAGTACTAATCTTCGGGTAATGGCGAGATGTCCGGTCTGGAGCCGGTAGAAGTATATACCGCTTGCAAGTCTTGATGCGTCGAACGTTACCTGCTGATGTTCTCCGGCTCTTCTGTAGCCGTCGAGCAAAGCAGCCACTTCTCTTCCCAGCAAGTCATAGACTTTCAGAACAACTCTTCCGTCGATGGGAATGGCGAACTCGATCGTCGTCGTTGGGTTAAATGGGTTGGGATAATTTTGAACGAGTTCAAAACGGGCTGGTGCCGTTGAGTTCGACGTCCGCAATACGGATGTGGGATCGCCGGCGTTTGTTGCGTGCGCAATGCCGCCATAATCGGCAGTGTACCATCCGTTGTCAGCATCAATGAAGTAGATGCTGAAGATCCCCTCTGTCTGCGTTGAAGTGTTTTGGATCGACCAGGAGCCACCCCCGTTGGTCGTGTGAAGGACTATCGGAACACCCTGATTGGAGGAGGGTCGGCCCCCGATCCAACCCAGACTATCGTTCAGAAAGAAGACAGCACTGTGGTCCGAATTGTTACCCGTGTTGGTCACTGGAGTCCAGTGCGTACCGCCATCGACCGTGCGGAGTATTTTTGCCGAGTCGCCGACAACCCAGCCGTGTGTCGCGTCGACCATCTGGAACGCTTCAAGCCATCCCGGCGTGGTGTCGCGAAATTGTGCGGTCCAAGTTACGCCGGCATTTGTCGTACGGAGAATTTCGCACGGCGAAGAGAGACCGGAATGAGAGAGTGAATCCGTGAGTGCCCAGCCATTGTTGGAATCGATGAACGAGACGATGGGGAGCTTCCAATCGGCGTTATATTGCATTGTCCAACTCGTTCCTCCGTCGGTCGTATGGATGAGGGCTCCCAGGGTATTGGTCGGAGAAGTTCCTCTAAAGACGGACACCCAGCCATTATTCGCGTCGACGAACTGAACGCCAAATCCAAAATTCCACGTGTTCAGCAACTGACGGCTCCACGTGCCGCCGCCGTTGGTTGTGTTGTATAGAACGGCTTGCCCGGCACTGTCGGAACCGTGGAGGGTACCGACAGCCCACCCGGTTGTTGCGCTGACAAAGCTCAGGCCGACGGCGGGATTGTTCACGAAACTTACGGTATCATTTCCGCCGGGCGACACGGCAACCCATTGAGTTCCCCCGTTTGTCGTATGCAGAAGTTCTCCATTATCTGCGGTGATCCATCCTTCGGTCAAACTGACAAATTGTATCTTGCCGAGGGCCGGAGTTGGTGGTCCCTGGGGTCCGAGTGGATTGGTCTGCACCGACCAGCCCTGTTGGGCTTGCACATCGACACAAAGAAGCAGTATCAGACAAATTGTGACAAGAATGTGTTTCATACGGATATCTCTCGATCGTTGGTGTATGATAGTTGGATTCAAGTTTTTAGACACAAGTTCTTTGGGTTGAGTTCGCATCATTGTACGTGCGCAAGACGACCGGCGCAGGCGAACCGCAAGCGCAGACGAGTACCTACTTCAGGAAGAGATAGAGCTTACAGGTCGGGCGTAAGAGAGTGGCTCAGGAGCGTGAGTAAGGCCTGTATGATGAACGCTTCAAAGAAATCCGTTGACATGGAATGCGATTGTTAAGATGCAATCCATTGGCGGACACTGCGGCGTGTGAAGATTGTGGGCTCCCACGATCCAAGTGTGGCGTATTCAAATATGGGAAAGCACGGACTGAGAAGCAATGTCAATATTGAGAAGACGGTGTAGATGGCATAATCTCGTGCAAAGAAGGGGATACATTTGAATGTCTGTCCGTCTCGCATACAAACGAAAGGCCCGGATTGCTCCGGGCCAGAGTGAAGATCAAGAGAGAACGGTCGGGCGATGACAGAAGTATCTACTTCATGAGTACCAATTTTCTGAGAAGCTGCTTTCCGCCAAATTCCAGCCTCGAGATATACACGCCGGAAGCGAGCTTGGTCGCATCGAAAACGACCTGCTGATATTCTCCGGCCTTTGTGTCCTCATCGAGCAATGTCGCCACCTCCTTGCCAAGGATATCATACACTTTCAGAACAACGTGGCCATCTGTCGGAACGGTAAACTGTATTGTTGTCGTTGGATTGAATGGGTTAGGATAGTTTTGACTGAGTGACAGGTCCTTTGGGGCGAGTCCGACCTGCACAACAGTGGCATCGGTGTAGCCATA
>DATDNS010000439.1:0-10374 GCA_036518155.1 Bacteroidota bacterium | reverse complement strand
CTCCTTGCCGCTGGCTTGTGCCTTCTTGATGATATCCACGCCCCAGTTGTAAAGTGTCGCCCCGATGTCATACAACGCATCGCTGTACGAAGGGTCGAGCGTGAGAGCAGTCTTGAACTCACTGACCGCCGAAGGGAAATCGCCGTCGGTCCTCAACAGGATTCCGAGAATATAGTGATTGGTTTTGTTGTTGGGGTCGTTTTCGACGGCGATGCGGAACGTTTTGATGGCCTCCTTGATCCTTCCGGATTTCACGTACGCCTCGAGCAAATACGTAAGGTTCTCGTTATCCTTCGGGTCAACTTCCTTTACCTTTTCGAACACTGTCTCCGCACTGTCGTACATCGCGAGCGCCTTGTAGTGATACGTGGAGTCGATCGCCGGCTCACGCGGCTTCGTTACGCTGGCAACCCGGTCGTTCTCGACTTCAAGCGTAAGACCAAGCGCCTTGTACTTCCACACTTCCCGTGTCCCGCCTTTCGCTGCCGCGGGCTTTCTTCCCTTCTTTACCGCCTCCGCCTTTTTCACTTCATCCGGCGCGCCGAATGCAGCCATCACGTCATTTTTGTGCGATCCGACCTTGATCTCAGCCAGATTTTTCGAGATACGCAGCGAATCCGCATTGTCCGTCTCGAACTTGGTGTCAAATTCTGCCCCTTTGGCGAAATATATCTTGCCCACCCGTTTGAGCGCTTCGAGATCTTTTCCGATTTCCCAGGCTGTCTTGAATGCATCAAGCGCCTTCTCATAGTCGGCTTTGTTGTTGTAGGCGATTCCGAGGTATTTGAACGTAAGCGACGTATCAGGCCAAATGAGGATCGCGGTCCTGAACTCGGTAGCGGCCGAATCATAGAATTGCGTGGAATCGGCCCCGGCCCTGCCAAGAAACGTGACACCGCTGTTGACGCGCTGTCCCCATCGGCCGTAACGCGTGCTGTGGATCTCCTTCGAATGCTTGTTGTTGATCTTCAGCGCCTGATCGAACGCGGTATTCATGCCGGTGTAATCGCCCTGGTCTGCATCGAGTTCACCAAGGAGGAACCAGGCCTCTTCATTATTGGGATTCTTCTTGACTTCTGTTTCCAGTAGTTTGATCGCTCCTTTGTAATCCTTCTGCTGGATCCGAAGTTTCGCGCCGGAAAATTCCGGCGATCCGCATTGAAAGCCCTGTGAAGTCACGGCAAAGGCGATAAGGATTGCAAAAGCGATGGTGGAAATGTTTTTCATGGTTACTCCTCGAATTCTGGTGGTGGCTTCTGTGAGGTCTGAAAATATACCAAAACGTGTCTCTATAAGCAAAGCCTTCTTCCCTCCCTGGATTCCTTTTTGACTTTCGGACGAAATTTGAATAGATTTTTGCTCACAATTTTTCAAGGTCCGCGCGACTCTCATGAGTGACTGCGTCTTCTGCAAGATCGTCGCAGGTGAAGTTCCTTCTGAAATCCTCTTCCAGAATGAACAAGTGGTGACGATTCTCGACATCAACCCCATCCATTTTGGACACACCCTCATCATCCCCCGGACACATTACCGCGACTTCCTGGAGCTTGATCCTTCCTGCTATTCCTCCCTGCTTGAAGCCGCACGAACAGTCTCCGCAGCGCTCGTGAACGGCCTCAACATCAAGGGATTCAACCTCTTCTCGAATAACGGAGTCATTGCAGGCCAATCAGTATTCCATTTCCATCTGCACGTCACCCCCCGTTACGAAAACGACGATATCCGTTTCGTCCTCAAGCTGAAGCAGTATGAAAACGGTACCATGAAGCAATACGCAGACCTTCTCAGGAGCCATATCGTGCTCCCCTCACGCACATCATAGGAGAGAATATTCTCAATGCCACATTATGTGAAGCTCAAACCTCCGGCAAACGGCCAGAGCGTCGTGTTCCAGAACGGAAAGCTCGTTGTTCCGGACCATCCGATCATCCCTTTTATTGAGGGAGATGGCACAGGACCTGATATCTGGAGGGCGTCCCAGCGGGTTTTCGACGCGTCGGTAAAAAAGGCTTACGGCGACAAGCGGTCGATCATCTGGTTCGAAGTGTATGCGGGCGAAAAAGCTAACCAGGTGTATGGTCCGAACACGTGGCTCCACGACGATACCCTGGCAGCGATCAAAGAACACATCGTTGCAATCAAGGGGCCTCTGACGACTCCGGTTGGCGGCGGAATCCGGTCCATCAATGTCGCCCTCCGACAGCTTCTCGACCTCTATGTTTGTCTCCGTCCCGTGATGTATTTCCGCGGCGTCCCTTCCCCCGTGAAGCGACCCGAAGCTGTCGATATGATAATTTTCAGGGAGAACACGGAAGACATCTACGCGGGCATTGAATGGAAGGCGGGAACTCCTGAAGCGAAGAAGATCGTGGAGTGGCTGCAGCAGGAAATGGCCGTGAAGAAGATACGGTTCCCCCAGTCGTCGAGCATTGGCATCAAGCCGGTATCCGTCGAAGGGACGGAACGTCTCGTCCGGGCGGCCATCACGTATGCGATCGATCACAAGCGAAAATCCGTGACGCTCGTGCACAAAGGAAATATCATGAAATTCACAGAAGGGGGATTCAGGGATTGGGGATACGAACTCGCGAAACGAGAGTTCGGCGGCACCCCGCTTGAAGGGGGCCCGTGGCTGAAACTCCCCGGCGGTGTGGTGATCAAGGATGTGATCGCCGATGCGTTCCTGCAGCAAATCCTGACCCGTCCCGCCGAATACGATGTCATCGCAACATTGAATCTCAACGGCGACTATATTTCCGACGCTCTTGCTGCACAGGTCGGAGGCATCGGCATTGCACCGGGAGGAAACATCAATTACGAAAACGGTTATGCTGTGTTTGAGGCAACGCACGGTACAGCGCCGAAGTACGCAAACCTCGATAAAGTGAATCCGGGGTCGGTGATTCTCTCCGGTGAGATGATGTTCCGCTACCTGGGCTGGAATGAAGCCGCGGACCTGATCCTCAAGGGATTGGAAAAGAGTATCGAGGCGAAAGTGGTGACGTATGATTTTGCAAGGCTGATGGACGGAGCCAGGGAAGTGAAGTGTTCGGAATTCGGGGACAGCATCATCCGGAATATGTAGCTTCAGCGGGTTTTCGAAGGGAGTTGTCGCAAGGCGTCACAGAGTGTTCCGTGACGCCTTGTTGTTTTTCGGAACGTCAGAAGGACATTTCCAGCTGTACGAGGGGCGCGACCAGAAACGGGCTGTCCGTTTCGTCGATTTCCGTGTTGCTCAAGAACCGGATTCCCGTGACGATCCTTGTGTTGTCCGCTATCGTGAACGCGATACCGGGCGTCACGGTAACGAACTTCATACTCCGGACAAAATCCGCATCCGAAGATCCCGTGTTGTTTTGCGGAGCGAGAGATGCAATATTCTGAGACCCGAATGCGAACTGCGTGTAGAATGTCAGTGTCTTCCCGGTCGACTGCAGCGTGAGGGCGCCGTAGTTGCCCGACCGCATGCGTCTGTTGTTTTCCGTGAAGAACTGAACTTCCGTCCGGTTCGAATAGAAGTAATCAATCCTTCGCACGAATTGGGCGCTCGAACCAATTGTCTCCCACGTAAAGGCGCCTTCCAGCCGTCCGGCAAATCTCTCATTCCCAAAATTGAAGCCGATTCCCGCCAGGGCACTCCAGTTTGCCTCATTGTTGACGGAGGAGACGCCCATTCCGAAAATTGCGGAAAATGACCGCGTGAGGTCGATGTCAAATCCAACGCCCCCACTGATCTTCGGGATCTGCCACGTGAAGTTCTTGCCACTATACGTGTAGATGTTCGAGGCGTTTTCATAGTACTGAGTTCCATTCGCACTTGTGACCGTATCGACCTGGTAAACGCCCGCGGCGTTCACCGGGGTGTGTCCCGAGATGCGGCCTTCACGCTGGCTTTGGCCGTAGATCGCCAGCCACGGACTGACTCTCAGTCCCAACGAATCCGTCGTCCTCTGGAGATGGACACCCGGCTGGTGGAGAGGGCCTGAAACAGAAACAGACTGAAGATTTGTTGAAACGGTCGCACATCCGGTACCCAACACAAGGGCGAGAACGACTGTGCTTGCACGTTGGATTCTTAGGAAGTTCTGATAACGTGGATTTTCCATGATCAATCCCCCGTTCTATTGAGGTAGAAGTTGTTCAATCGCACATCAACAATAACGCCTTCTCCAGCACGGGTTGCTGCAATAAAACAAAAGAACAAATGTCGCCGAATCCAGGACCTACTGACCAGTCCGGACTTCAGACGCCGACGATCGCTCTTTGGCAATCCCGGCTTCCTGGGTGATTGCCTGAATCTGTTGTTCCAAAATCGCAATCTGAGTCCGGCTATCCTCAAGTTCTTTTTTGAAATAGCCTTTCTCGTGACTCAGTTTCACGAGCGGCAGGATACACGTACAAAGCACGATCGTCAAAAGGAGATAGACCGGATCTTCGATGATGTCGTATGACCGAAACAACCAGAGACTTCCCGCAAGCGTCAGCAATCCTCCAGAAACGAAGACGAGAACCGCAATCCACGTGCGTACGGTGAAGACCAGAGCCCCAGCCAGGATAATGATCAGGAAGACAATTGCCAGATCCCATTGGTTGTAGCGACGCGCGAATGTACCGCTCAGGATTGCTTTGATCACCTGTGCGTACCCGACGCCATACCCCATCCATTGCCATCGAAGCCCGTCCGTCATATGCGCCCAGTTGATGATGACGATTTTGCCTGTAAATTCAGCCCATGCGGAATCGACAGAAACCCGACGTCTCCACGGAACCGGCTGAACATCATACCGTAGCGAATCGACTGAATTTGCTTCGAAGGCAAAGATAGACGGGTAGAGAAAAGGATCGAACGATGTCCGCACGTATGCATAACCGTCATCCCATATCGGAATGTGATATTTTCCCAATACCACCGAGGTGGGATGCACCACGATTCCAACATTATCGGGATATTGTTCAAATTTCTTGACGGCCAGAAGAGCGACATCGGGGACGGTGTACCCTTTCATTGATTCGCGGTACTGGTTAGGAACGAATCTGATCAGAGAACTGCGCTCATTCGTCCTTGCCGAAGAAACGCCCCAATCCATGTTTACCAGATTATTCATCGGATGCGGCGCCCACCAGTTGTCAGGAGCATCAAATTCCTTGTCGGTTACATTTCCATACTGTGGCGGCGATTTCAAAGGGTCGCCAAAAACAACAATGTCGAACGCAGCGATCCTCCGTACGACTGCCTGGATCTCCGGCAACTCGGTCGTGGAAGGCGGCACAGGTACAAGGACAACGCGCGCCCCTGCCCTGTTGAGTTTTCCGACGATCTCCAGGACGTGCCTGAAGTACCTCTCCGTTGCATCCTTCTGGGACCAAAAGGTGAGCACACGGACCGGCGTTTCCGATGTCGACACGTTTGAACGTGGATACACGGGTCGACGAAGCTCGAAGTCGAACAGCGTCAGTTCCAACGGGTACAATCCACGGAACGTGAGAACAAGAACGGAGACAATAAGAATGGCAATACACCACGCGAACAGCTTTATGCCGAGACTCTGGGCAGAAGGGTTACCAGGAATGGAGGATTGAGAAGACATTGAGTTGCTTACTCCGGGAACTGCTATTTTGCGCCTTGCTTTCCTGCTAGCTCGATTGTGCGATGAGGTTCAATCTCCCTCCCTTCATCGAACCGCAAATCTCCGAACTTGCCGGCCGGCAGGTTCGGCGCAATCCCCACACCCGCTATCTTCCAGAACGATTCCGATTCGAGAAGGATGCTAAGCATCGGGATGGCAACTTC
Organism: Bacteroidota bacterium; assembly: GCA_036518155.1. Lineage (GTDB taxonomy): Bacteria > Bacteroidota > Ignavibacteria > UBA10030 > UBA10030 > JADGQA01. Next base: position 4,583 of record DATDNS010000439.1, on the reverse strand, counting down.
GCCGCCCCGCTCATCGCTCTCAAGGCGGTCGATGACCACGATGAGACTGTCAAAATACGTGCTGAAGAGTCTCAGAAAACCGTCGGTCGAGATGGTTTTCAAAAACCCGATCGTCTCCGAAAGGACCTCCTTCGACGAAAGATTTCCCGCCGCATCAACGCCTTTCTTCACGGGCCAACTGATTCTAATATGGCATTCCCTTTTCGTGGGATCAATAAGAATCGCCCTGGTTTCCGAAAAATAGGAATGCCGTTTTGCCAATTGTGGATCTGTTTTCCAGATATCGAGCACTGCAGTCCGTTCACCTGACTTTACTTGTGCCAATTCGCGCTGAACAAATTCATTTCGTTCCTTTATCCTTTCACGCTGAAGGAACTCTGTCGTGCGTCGCACGACACGTCCTTTGACGTAAACGTTCGGTTCGGAAAGGATTCTCTTGTACATAAGAATAATAACCACATACATGATGATCCAGAGAATGCCCAAGACCTGGGCTGCAATAGGAAATTCCAGGTAGCTGATCCAGAGGATAAATATTGCCCCGATTCCGAGATACGCGAGACTGACAAGGAAGAATCCCGACTCCACCCACCAGACGCGGCGGACTCGGAATGGATTGTGCGGCTTGCTCATTTCTCCCGAGCGCAAGTTCACTGGCATTCAGTGTTGACGATCATGATCGGCTTGCTGTCGTTTGAATCGCTTCAAAGCAAAGGGGCCGGAGATCCCATCCCTTCAGGCTGGCTCATCGAACGTACTTGGATTCTCCGTTGCCTGAGATGATCAGGCCGTTGGTTCACTCGTTTGAATGTAGGACATTTTTGAGAAATAAACGAAGCACATCAGGAGGGCACTTCATTCGGCGGCAATTCCCAATTCTGGAACGTTTCTTGAAACACTCTCCATTTTTGCTTATCATATTGAAAATAGCGAGCGAACCGAGCGCTCCATGGCCGATCCCGTTGAAACAAATACCGTCCCAGTCGAGCAGAACGAAGATGACACACTTACGCAGGAACCTGCGAAAGTCATCCTTTTCAACGACGAAATCCACACGTTTGACGAAGTGATTGGTCAGCTGATCAAGGCAATCCACTGTGATTCCAACCGCGCAGAAGCCATTGCCTGGGAAGTTCACAGTACCGGCAAAGCGGTCGTCTACGAAGGTCCGATGCCGGAATGTCTCAAGGTCTCACACATTCTCGAAGAAATTGCTCTTCACACACAAATTGAAGTTTGATGAACGTACGATGCCGGTTCTTGAGTGATTTTCCTCAACCTGTGTCCTTTCCCCATTTCCTGATTCTCTATGACATCGGCTGAGATTCGCAACAGCTTTCTGAAGTTCTTCGAAGACCGCGGGCATACGATCGTCCCAAGTTCCCCGGTCGTTCCGTACGACGATCCCACGTTGTTGTTCACGAATGCGGGGATGAACCAGTTCAAGGATGTCTTCCTCGGCACCGGAAAACGCAGCTATGCTCGGGCAGCGGATACACAAAAATGCATACGTGTGAGCGGCAAGCACAATGACCTCGAAGAAGTTGGCCGCGATACGTACCACCACACCTTTTTTGAAATGCTGGGGAACTGGTCGTTCGGCGACTACTACAAAAAGGAAGCTATCGGCTGGGCGTGGGAACTCCTGACGAAGGTGTGGGGACTTCCCAAAAACCGCCTCTGGGCAACCGTCTACAACGATGACGACGAAGCAGAACGATACTGGAAGTCGGTCACGGATATCGACCCTGCCCACGTCCTTCGGTTTGGCGAAAAGGAGAATTTCTGGGAGATGGGCGAAACCGGACCGTGCGGCCCCTGTTCGGAAATCCATATCGACCGGACTCCCAACGGAACAGCGACGGCAGACCTCGTCAACGCCGGCGTGGCCTCTGTCATGGAGATCTGGAACCTTGTCTTTATCCAATATAACCGGGATGAAGCCGGAACGCTGACCCCGTTACCTGCCAAGCACGTCGATACCGGAATGGGATTTGAACGCGTGTGTGCGGTCCTTCAGGGCAAGGATTCCAACTACGACACCGATGTATTTACGCCGCTCATCAATCAAATTGCCGCGATTACCGGAAAACCCTACAACGGAAGTCTCAAGCCCGATCTTGATGCACAGCAATCAGAAATCGATACCGCGATGCGGGTCGTAGCAGATCACATCAGGACGCTGACCTTTGCGATCGGCGACGGAGCGCTTCCTTCGAACGAAGGACGCGGATATGTCCTGCGTCGCATTCTCAGACGGGCAGCCCGGTTCGGAAGAAACCTCGACATGCGTGAGCCGTTCATCTACCGGCTTGTGCCGACGCTCGTTGAATCCATGAGTTACATCTTCCCGGAAATAAGGTCGAACCAGGAACAGATCCAGAAAGTGATCAAAGGGGAAGAAGAAGGCTTTAACGCCACACTCGACCGTGGGTTGGAGATATTCGCATCGGTGGTAAAGGAGATAGGACACTCGAAATCGTTTCCCGGTGAAGACGCATTCAGGCTGTACGACACATTCGGCTTCCCTCTTGATCTTACGCAGTTGATGGCGGAGGAGCGGGGTTTGAAAGTCGACGTCGGAAGATTTACGGAGCTCATGGACGCACAGAGAACGCGCGCACGTGATTCCGGAAAGGCCAACCGCATCGGGACAATCTCCGTTGTCATGGATCGGACAGGTGATTTTACTGATTCTGAATTCATTGGCTATACCAAGCTTGAAGACGACGTTCTCCTCGACCGGGTCATTGAGAACTACGTGTCATTGGACAGAACCCCTTTCTATGTGGAATCTGGCGGACAAGTGAGTGACACCGGTGTTCTCGAAGGAAAGGACTTTGTAGCCCAGGTCATTTCTTCAATGAAGAAAGACAAGAAACTCATTCATGAAGTTCGCGTTGTCAAAGGAAGTGCCCTCTCCGCTCTTGGTACCCGGGTTCGCGCACGGGTCGACTCGACGCGTCGTCACAATATCGAGAGAAATCACAGTGCAACCCACCTTGTCCACGAAGCACTTCGTCAGGTGCTCGGCAATCATCTGCACCAGCAAGGTTCCCTCGTGGCACCGGAATACCTCCGCTTCGACTTCAATCATTTCGAAAAAATCGCGCCGGACCAGTTGAAGGCGATCGAGGACATCGTCAACGATAAAATTGCGCAGTCGATTCCGGTGAACGCATTGAACGACACGAGGGACTGGCTGACGATTGACGAAGCGAAGCGCCGGTATCCCAACGTGAAAATGTTCTTTGGGGACAAGTACGGAGATCGTGTCCGGATTGTCGAGATCGACCCAAAATTCTCCGTTGAGCTCTGCGGAGGAACACACGTTGTGTCAACCCGCGAAATCGGGTTCTTCAAATTCAAAAGCGAAGGAAGCATCGCCAGCGGTATTCGTCGTATCGAGGCAGTGACAGGCGATTTTGCCCTTGAATTGCTGCATCTGGAGGAAAAGAGTCTTGTAGAACGAATCGACTATGCGAGACAACAGGTCGAACGAATTGAGCATTTACTTGCTGAGGCACAGGGTGTCGATACAAAAGCCCTTTCGAACGGATCGAGTCTATTGCCGGCTTTTTCGCAGACGCTCGATCAACTCAAGAGTTCGCTCGACCGTCCCGGCAAGGTCTCGCCGGAACTTCGGACGTTCTTCGACCGTCAGGCGGTAATCGGACGCGAGCTGGAGGAATTGATCCTTCGTATGTCCGAGATGATCAAGTCGCTCGAGAAGGAGGCCGGTCGTCACCGCATGCTGTCTCTCACGTCCAACATCGAAGGTCTTGTCGGGAACGCGGTGGTCGTTGACGGCTTCAAACTTGTCGCGGCCAGGGTACGGACCACTTCCGTCGACGAGTTGAAAACGCTGGGCGATTCTCTGCGTGCAAGGATCGGCAGCGGGGTCGGATTGCTTGCATCCGTCATCGATGAAAAGGTGTCGCTGGTGTGCGTGGTGACCGACGACCTTATCGCTGGGAAGAAGATTGAAGCGGGCAAAGTGGTGGGAGCCGTGGCAAAACTCGTTGGGGGTGGCGGCGGAGGCAGGCCGCATATGGCAACCGCGGGGGGCAAGGACGTTGCGAAACTCGACGAGGCGATCGCAAAGACAAAATCCATCGTAGAATCCTTCTTGCACAGACAACCATGACAACGTTCGACAGACTTCTGGAAACCAGGAAGACGCGCGGGGCTGGATATCTCATCCTCATCGACCCGGATAAGACTGATCCCGCTCAACTCCCTTCCTTTGTCCGCGACGCGACGGAGGCGGGTGCTGACGGCTTCCTCGTTGGGGGGAGCCTTCTGCTTTCCAACGAAATAGACAAGCTCATCCAGCTCATCAAGAGCAACACGACCGTCCCGGTTCTTATTTTCCCCGGGAGTTTGTTTCAGATTTCCGCCGTTGCCGATGCAATCCTGTTCCTCCTCCTTATCAGCGGCCGTAATCCGGACCACCTTATCGGTAACCAGGTGATTGCCGCACCGAAAATAAAACGGATCGGACTCGAAGCAATCTCAACGGGGTATATGCTTGTCGAGGCGGGAGCCACAACGTCTGCAGAATTTATGAGCAACACCAAACC
>DATDNS010000438.1:0-6522 GCA_036518155.1 Bacteroidota bacterium | reverse complement strand
CCTTCGGATTCAAGAAAATACCCGATGCATTTAATCGCGATATCGTGCCATTCACCTTCCGGGCACGCACACAATGCCTTCAGCCCGTTTGATTCTTTGCAATGGATGTCTGCGTGGAATTGACCGAGCGCCTCCCTGAGCGCGTTGCTTCCAAGATGCTCCTGGTCGACTGAAATGATTTTTCTTCGCCATTCTTCGCCAAGTTCGACCAGCGGTGGAAATACCAGTTCGGAGAAGAGGTCCAGGAGTCGAGGTCTCGCAACATACGCAATCCTCAAAATCCTGAGGATGCCCTGCACGTTTCCTTCCATCATTTCCTTCTTAAGTTCCGGAACGAGTTTGCCGATATTTCCTGTCATAACATGGGCTTGCAGGTCCTCGCTCGCAAGAGAATCAAGAGATACTGCCGAAGCCGAGAGTTTGTTCCGATGGATAAACTCCATGACACCCCGAACAGCAAATTTTCGGTGTCCCCCCTTTGTCTTGATACACGTCAGGTCTCCGGCATCAGACCATCGCTTAACGGTCGATTCGTTGACGTTGAGAAGCTTTGCCAGTTCGGCGGTGGAGTACGTCGCTTTCATCCTATTCACCCGATTTACACGATATGAACGATTTGCACGTTTAAAGGTAAAGCGGAATTCCCTAATTGTCAAGTACATTTTTCGAGCTAGCGGGATCGCCGGTCTTCGGATGAGGCTGGTGTGCACCCTTTTTCCGGGTTGCTAGAGGCATGGTGCAGGCTGACAGAGGCGCGCGGATCGAGGATTGAATCCCGCTGGCTCACGGAATTGCGGAACGTAAACAATCAGCTCCCCGGGATATCTTCTCAATCGCATCGACCTTCTTCGGTTGTTCACAGAAGGGCCAGAGATGAGGAGTGGAGATTTTGTCCAGACTGAAATGACGATACCAACGAATGCTTCCGCGATGCCCAGAAATCGAGATCGCAGATCGATAGAGGCTAAAAGTGAAGTGTGTAGAAGATCGTTGGGGTTTTATCCACAACAAAGAAGGACAGGTTCTGATCGAAGAGTGAATCATTGCTCCATTGCCATTGATACATCAGTCTTCCCACCACCGTGCCAACCACGGCACCCACGGCCACATCCGAGAAATAGTGTTTCTCATCGTGCATCCTTGCATAAGCGACATACGTCGCCCCCGCGTAGAGGACAATTTTGGAGCCGAGTTTCAGCGAGGAGCGAAGTGCATCATTCGAGCGTGTCGCTCCCCACCGGCCGTACCAATCATTCAATTCCAGCGAAAGGTACGATGCCGCGCAGAACGCAGTCGAACTGTGTGCACTAAAGAAACTCTGGCTGTCGCTGCCATCCGGCCGTACGCGAAAGACGATGTTCTTTGTCAACAAGGTGAGACTATAGGTATAGACAATCGATTTGTAGAACCAAAACGTGCGGTGATAATCCCTGCTTGTCACGTTTCCCCCCACCAAATCAAACCCGACATTGGCGAGTAATCTGGTTCCAAGAATCGCCGCCGCTCCTGCCTCGCTGATCTGTCCTATGATGCTACGCGAGCCCGGGACTCCGACGTGCACCTGCAAATTCTTGTCAAAATTTGACGGGGGATAACGGATGAGTTTGTTTGCAAGGTTTCCCGGAACAAATGCAATTTGGGCAAGATCAGCGGCAACGATGGGAAAGTCATACCAAGCCAGCGATTTGACCGCACCGTAATACATTTTTGTCAGCATCCCCTGCTGCGCTGAGATCGTGTCGCGTGGCTGAGAATGGGCTGACTCCAGGCAAAGGATGAGCGTTGCCGCGACGAGAAACGTCCTGATGTGTGCACTCTTCACTTGCATGACGATTGTAGCACTAAATCAATAAGAAGAGTGACCAAAGTCAAGACTCGGCCGCGAACGAGTCCAGAATTTTGACATTCTTTTCCCTCGCATCGGCCCCCGGATCTTCAGCACTTGCAGCAAACGGCTCTAATCTGTAGATTGATGTCAAACTCATAGTTTGTCCTACTTCCATGGGCCTTGACGTGCATCAAAAAATTGCCGTTTTCATGTTGTTGATTGGCGTTCCGTCATTTCTCTTTAGTCAGAACTCGCAGTTGTTCTCCAGCTTCTATGGCGAAATGCTCGTGGCCAAATTTGCCTCTGCGCCATTTCCACATCCTCTCCGGATAAACGGTCACTTGTACGATAGTACGTTGTATCGGTTTGATCAGCACTACAGCGACAGCAGCGTGGCGATGTTCATTCCTGACGGCTACAGACCTTCTGACAGCGTCGACCTTGTTTTCCATTTCCACGGATGGTTCAACAATATTGACACCGCGTTCAAACGCTATGAACTCGCAAGACAATTTGCCGAAAGCGGAAAGAATGCCATCCTCATCGTTCCTGAAGGACCGCGGGATGCTCCGGATTCATTTGGCGGCAAGCTTGAAGACAAGGATGGGTTCAGAAGACTTACAGAGGACGTTTTGGATTATCTTTACACGATGAAGAAGATCAACGCTCACCGCGTGGGGCAGATCATTCTCTCGGGGCATAGCGGCGGATATCACGTCATTTCCAGCATTCTTGCTCGTGGCGGGTTGACGGAACATATCAGGGAGGTCTATCTCTTTGACGCGCTTTACGGCCAGACTGAAAAGTTTGTTCACTGGCTGGACTTGTTCGACGCAAAATTGGTCAACGTCTACACCGACAGTGGCGGGACGCGCGAGGAGACAAGAAACCTTATCGATGATTTGGACTCGTGGGGGATGCCGCACTTCGAGGCAGAACTTGAACAGGCAATACCGCATGATCTCAAGAAGAACAAACTGGTATTCCTTCATACGAAGCTTCAGCACGATCAAGTTATGCAGGCTCGATACACGTTCAGGGAATTTCTCAAGTCGAGCAGTCTTTCCGACCGGTAGGTTCCTATACACTGCTCTCTGGGCAACCATTGAGTGTCGTGTTGGCGATCGAAGGGAATTTTCCATTGCAATTACACCCCTTGGTGTGTAACTTCTTCTGTTTCTGCATACTTCCATTGAACCTTCCAGCCCATTCTCATGGACCACTCAGAGATTATCTCCGCAACGGCTGAAGCGTTCAGAGCCAAATTCGGCAGTGTGCCCTCGCACATTGCCTCAGCGCCCGGACGTGTCAATCTGATTGGCGAACACACTGACTACAATAATGGCTACGTGTTTCCCGTGGCAATCAATCGCAAGACCGTTGTTGCAGCGTCCTCCAGAAACGATTCCATCCTGGCTCTCCACGCACACAATTTCAACGCATCGGTTGAGATCCCACTCAGCAACCTCAAGCGCACGAAAGAGCAGTCGTGGTCGAATTACAGCAAGGGCGTAGCCTCCGTTTTGCTGGACGAGGGAATAGAACTGCGGGGCGCGAATCTCCTGATCAACAGTGATATCCCTTCCGGCGCTGGATTGAGTTCTTCCGCCGCGCTTGAGATGGCAACGGCACACGCTCTCCTTGCGCTGAACGGAATCACGATGCCGCTTCTTGAACTCATTCACACCTGCCACGATGCGGAGTTCGAGTTCGTCGGCGTCCATTGCGGAATTATGGATCAATTCATTTCGTGTCTCGGGAAAAAGGACCGTGCTCTCTTTCTTGACTGCGAATCGCTGAACTACGAACACGTGCCGGTTCCCCCGGAATGCAAGCTTGTTGTCTGCGATACCGGCGTGAGACGGAATCTCGCCACCTCCGAGTACAATATCCGGCGGCAGCAGTGCTCAGAAGGGGCGCAAGAATTCTCCTACGTCCTTCCTTCCGTCAAGACCCTTCGCAATGTCTCCGTGAAGCAGTTTGAGCAGCACAAATCGATGCTCGGTGATATCATCAGAAGACGATGCCGCCACGTTATCTTTGAAAACGATCGGGTCCTTCATTCCAAAGAGGCTCTCAAGAACGGCGACCTTTCCGAATTCGGGAAATTGATGTACCAATCCCATATGAGCCTGAAGAACGATTACGAAGTGAGTTGTCCGGAACTCGATACTGTCGTTGATATCTGCGCTGAAGTCGACGGCGTCTACGGTGCGCGTATGACGGGGGCAGGATTCGGCGGGGCAGCTATTTGCCTTGTAAAATGCGATCAGGCCGACGCGGTCGTCAAGAGACTTAAGGCGGAATATCCTCAGAAGACCGGACACAAGCCGGCAATCCAGGTATGCACAGTGGAAGACGGCGCCTGGGTCAGACAGTGGCCGTGATGAACAGTGGACGTACACGTCTGATAACTGCTGTGATCAGTCGGCACGAACGCCTGCCACTTCTCTTACGGCTTGGTCATCCGGGCGCCACCTGCAAAGCCACTTTTCTCGCTTCACTCTTTGTTTCGGTCTTCCTGCCTCTTCTTGCCTTGGCACAATCGCCCGTAACTCTTCGGTTCACAGACTGGGCCGATCTTGATGAAATGCCGCTTGATCGCCAGGCAATTGCTGCGTTCGAACGTCAGCATCCGGACATTCGGATCGTCTATGAGCCCAACCCGGGGCGGCAGTACGAGGAAAAAATCCTGACCGGGCTTGCCGCCAGCGAACCGCCGGATGTTTTTCTGCTGGACTCGAAGCTTGTTCCAACGTTCACGAACAAGAGGGTCCTTCTCGACCTCACGCGGTTTATCAAGACACTCAACATCGACACGAATCAATGGTTCTCGAACGTGCTGAACATTGCCCGGAGGGATACCGGACTCTTTGCTTTTCCAAAGGGTTTTACGCCGCTGATGATTTACTTCAACAAGGATCTTTTCGACAAATCACGGATACCGTACCCCAACGACAGCTGGACGTGGGATGACTACCAGAGAATCGCACGACAGCTTACCGTCGATTCGGACGGCGACGGTAAACCGGAACAGTACGGAACGGCATTCACGAATTACTTCTTTTACTGGATTCCGTGGGTCTGGACGGGCGGGGGCGATGTTGTCAGTCCCGATGGATGGCGGGCAGCGGGCTTCCTGAATTCTCCGGCCACGGAAGCTGCGCTTCAATTCCCCATCGATCTTCGCACGAAGTATCACGCCGCTCCAGATGTGGGCACGTGGGTGCAGGCAGAGAAAACAGGGATGAACTATCAGTTGTTCGCGAACGGGAAGATCGCCATGGTCATCGATGGGCACTGGAGAATGCCGAAATTTCTCAAGTACCTCGAAGATGGGACGCTAAGGATCGGCGTCGCCCCATTTCCGCGGTTCCCGAACGGCAGGAAAGTCAATGTGATGTACGAATCGGGGTGGTGTGTCCCGGTCAATACGAAGCATCCTGAAGAGGCAGCGATGCTTGCGGCGTTCATGGCGGGTGAGACAGCAGCCCGCATACGTTCGGCACAGAACCTGGAAATTCCGGCCGTGATCAGCGTGGCAAAAGCAATGGTCGCTCACGACAAAAGCGGCATGGAACAGGCCTTCGTCAATGAAATTCCGTATTGCCGGCAGCCGTGGGGATCTGTCATCGAGCGCTTCAGTGAAATCGAATGGACGCTTCAGGATGCGGTCGATGAAGTGATGGTGAATGGAAAGCCGATGCACGAAACCATGACGCGCTACGCTGCACGCGTCGACAAAGAACTGGCGGATATTCGCGGGCACGGCACATCGGAATTCAAACCGATCCGGGAACATTCCGTCATCCTGGAGTTCCTCCTTGCCGTTACGGGGCTGGCCTTCCTCGGATGTCTCGTTCTTTACTACCGCGCAAAAGGCAAAGGCCGGACAGAAACCGGAACGGCAATCGGGTTTCTCACACCTTCGTTGATTCATCTTGTCGTCTTCATTGTGACGCCTATCGTCTTTGCTGCGTACCTCAGCACCCATCAGTGGGATCTTGTTGTGGCGGATACGCCGTTCGTCGGACTCGGCAATTTCAAAGAAATGCTCGAAGATTCCGCGTTCTGGAACGCGTTGAAGAATACGGCAGTCTATACACTGAACGTACCCGTCGGCATGGCAATCTCGCTTGCGGTCGCACTGATGATGAATAGACGACTCCGGGGACTTGGGTTTCTCCGCACACTCTATTTTCTGCCGAGCGTGACATCGTTTGTCGCAATCGCATTGGTATGGATGTGGATTTATCACCCCACATTTGGTGCCGCGAATTTCTTGCTTGTGATGGTCGGACTCCCCCCTCTCCAATGGCTCAATTCAACACAGACAGCGATGTTGTCGGTGATCATTTTTTCCGTATGGCTGGGCCTCGGTTACCAGATGGTCATTTTCCTTGCCGGATTGCAGGGTATCCCCGAAGAACTCTACGATGCCGCGCGCATCGATGGAGCGAATAGTTGGCACAAGTTTTGGCGGGTGACATTACCGCTGCTCAAACCGACAACGTTCTTCATTCTCGTAACGTCCTTGATCGGATCATTCCAGGTCTTCACGTCCGTCTATGTGATGACAGCGGGCGGTCCTGTCGGCAGTACGGATGTCATCGTGTACCACATTTACAAAGCAGCCTGGGAACAACTCCGGATGGGTTACGCTTCTGCCATGTCATGGGTATTATTCGCGATCA
>DATDNS010000437.1:0-2039 GCA_036518155.1 Bacteroidota bacterium | reverse complement strand
CATGGGGCCGAAGCGCGCAGAAGTTGAACACAGAATGTTGTCGTCGTGAGTCGACCAAACGGGCCTCACGTTGAAACGGATGACGAGCGCAGTCTGTTGTTCTGGACAAAAGCAGAGACACGGAGTCGTTTCAGCAACTATCCTGCCAACACACTTGACTCACGCCCGAAGAGTCATCGGGCGCTGATGGATTACCAGACGCACGGGGAATTTTTTATCGTCTGCCCGGAAACGATACGAAGGCTGAAGGTCGCAAAATGAGACGGTGTGAAGATGTGAAAAGAATACTCATGAACACCTTTTCCGCAAAGACTCCTTCTCACATTCCAAGAGGAATAGGCACAACCTAACGAACCAGCCGTTACCAAATTACCCAACACTATGAGCGTTCCGGGGATTTGGTGCATTTCCTTAAGAGTATCTAATCACCAATCCGAGCCTTTCCAAAAATGAGAAAGTCGATCCCTGTGGGGAATACTCCGTCCATATCGAGAAGACTGTGCGTCGTATCCGTGTTCGGCAGAACGTGAGCGTCCTTGATGCAGGCTTCTTCGGCTCACCGCCGGAACGCCCGATCACTCATTCTGCGCCGGACTCCATTGCTTGTGTCTTCCTTCAATTCACAATACCTTACGGGCCACCAACACCTCATCGCAAAACAAACCCATCGTGCGCACGTCACCCACAGAGGATGCTCAGACAAACCCGATGATTGAACTCCAGCGTCGCCTTTCCGTTCACTGGCCGCTTTGGATTGCTCTCGCTGTACTCTGGATGCTGACTGTCACATTTGAGTACCTGGCGACACTGCGGACGCAGGGAAAGCTCATCTATACGCTGGACGATGCGTACATCCACATGGCGATGGCAAAAAACATTGCTCTGCACGGCGTGTATGGCGTCACAAGATATGAATTCAGTTCGTCCTCTTCCTCGCCGCTGTGGACATTGCTGCTGGGTCTGTTCTATTGGACGTTCGGCGTCCGCGAAACTCTTCCATTAGTCCTCGATCTTCTCATTTCTTCGGCAGCCTTGGGTGCCGTCTATTTCACGTTGCGCCGGAAAATTGCGAACAACTATTGGATGGCGTTGATTCTGCTGGCGGTGGTGGTGCTGACACCGATGCCGGTTCTGATTTCAAGCGGAATGGAACATCCTCTCCATATTGTTCTTGTCATCCTGTTCGCAGGATTGTTCGGCAAGACAATGGACGACGACGAGGCCCTGCGCAAACCTTCGAATGTAATCTTCTTGTGTTTGCTTTGTGCGGGATTGGTGATGACTCGGTTTGAAAGCTACGCAATTGTGTTTATTGCCGTAGTGTTCACTTTGTTCCGCGGCCGGTGGAAAACGGCTTTCGGCATGGCCGCCTCCGCAGTGCTTCCGCTCGTCGTGTATCAGGCAATATCGGTGGCCCACGGCAGTCGGTGGCTCCCCAATTCGATCCTGATCCGCGGAGATGTTCATCACACCGGAATCTTTAACAGCGCCGAGTCCGTTCTTTTCGTGCCGCTCTCATCGCCGAATTTCGGCAATTTCATTCTCGGCTGGTGGCACGGCTTCATTCTTGCCCCCTATCTTGGCGCGCTTGTCGGGGCGTCAGCTCTCGTGCTGGCCATTTCGTGGTTCCGCTCGAAAAAGTTTTGGAAATCGGAGCATGTGCTCCTGTTGACCTATGTCGCAGCGGCGGCTGCCCACCTCCAGTTTGGGAGAACAGGTCATTTCTATCGCTACGATGCGTATCTTGTCACGCTGGGAATCTTCGTTTTGTCCATTCCCTTGTCGGAGGTGTTCGCATCGCTGGTGCGATGGATGGTCAAAAATGTTTCGAGGACGCTCATCGGCAGCGTTGCCATTCTCCTTTCTTTACAGATGCTTTTTCCGCTGATGACGCGAAGTTTTCTCGCTTTTCCACTCATTCCTGCAGCGAGTCGAAACATCTATGAGCAGCAGTACCAGATGGGGTTGTTTCTCAAGCGGTACTACCAGGGGAAGGCCGTGGCGGCAAATGATATCGGCGCAATCACTTTTCTTGCAGA
>DATDNS010000436.1:0-3040 GCA_036518155.1 Bacteroidota bacterium | reverse complement strand
ACGGGATCAAGGTCCCCGAGTATTTCTTCGGCAAGAATATCGTTCACCTCCCGACCGTGAAGTGCCATATTTACACGACGACAACGGGGGCTATGAAGAATGCGTTCGGCGGTCTCCTGGCAACGTACAGGCATTACACGCACTCGTGGATTCACGAGACCCTGGTCGATTTGCTCGCCATCCAGAAAGAGATCCACACCGGTATCTTTGCGGTCATGGATGGTACTACGGCGGGGAATGGGCCGGGCCCCAGGACGATGTACCCCGAAGAAAAAAACATCATCCTCGCAAGCGCAGACCAGGTTGCGATCGACGCCGTTGCTGCAAAGATGATGGGATTTGATCCCTTGAGCATCAAGTACATCAACCTGGCCCACCAGCGGGGACTTGGCTGCGGTGACATCCGCGAAATCAAGGTGATCGGCGAAGATATTACGAAGGTCGATTGGAAGTTCTCGGTCGGAGATAACGGCGCGAGCCTGGTGGGGGATCTCTTGTGGTTCAGTCCACTCAGAAAGTTTCAAAACTTCTTTTTCCGCACACCCCTCGTCAACTTCTTCATTTTTGGCTCGGAAGCCTATCACGACTATTATCGCTGGCCCTTCAGGGATCGGCGAACCTTCAACAAATGGAGAAAACAGACGCAATGGGGGAAGTTGTTTGAATCGTACCCCTCCGCCGGGGCTTCCTAGAATTTCCATTGCTGATCTATTCACCCGGTCAAATCTGCACAACGCTGCGGATTACAGTCGGACTTTCTTCTCCGCATCTACGATGAATAAACGAACGAAGGCTGAGCTTTATCTCCTGTCCATCACTTTCATATGGGGGAGCACCTTCGTCGTGACGAAATTCGTTCTCCGGGATGCAGGACCTTTCCTCTATACATTCATCCGGTTCGTCGTTGCGGCGCTCATTTTCACCGTGATCTTCCTGCCGCGACTCCGCACGATAGGGAGATCATCTGCCGCAAAAGGTGCGATCCTCGGTGTTTTGCTGTTCATTGGTTTCGCCACACAGACAGTAGGATTGCTGTACACCACCGCTTCAAATTCCGCGTTTATCACAGGCATGATGGTTGTGTTCACACCCATTTGTCAGCTTCTCATCGAACGAAAACCTCCCAGGATTGGAAATATCGTGGGTGTAGCGTTGGTCACTGTGGGTCTCTATTTTCTCACGTCTCCGACGGGAGCCAGTTTCAACATCGGGGACGGGCTGACTCTTCTATGTGCACTTTCTTTCGGCTTTTACATCGTCTACCTTGACATCTTTTCTCAGGATTGCGAAGCAGTTCATCTTACGTTCATGCAGTTCGTGACCACGGCAGTCTTGGCGGGCCTCAGTTTCTTCATTTTTGAGGATTTTCGACTTACGGTAAATTTTGAATTCACTGCAGGAGTGCTCTATCTCGCTGTCTTTGCAACGGTTGTGGCGCTTTTCGTTCAGGCAAAGTATCAAAAGGACACAACTCCGACCAGAAGCGCAGTGGTATTTTCGACCGAGCCTGTTATCGCTGGTATTGTTGCTTATGTTGTTCTCAACGAGCATTTGGGGAATCTCGGCATTCTTGGAGCGGGGTTGATTACGGCGGGCGTGCTGGTTTCAGAGTTCTCGGATAGTATCTTCAAAAGCTTGAGTGTCTCTGAGTAATTCGCGAGAATACTGAAGTGACAGGCTGGAAAGAATTTTTTGGAGTGACTGCTTGAGTTTTAGCAAAGCGGAAGGTATATTGAACCAGCACATGAAGACTGGCATTCGATACCTGCTCTTGGCCTCTGCCGCATTCGCTGTATTCTCAATTGTCTACGCCGATGTCATCAGGGACAAGCCCGTTGCGTACAGCAACGGAAACGATATCGTATTGCGGTGGTCCACTGTTGATGAGACGGGCGTTCAGCGCTTTGACATCATGCGGTGTGCAGGTCCATCCGGTGATTTCTCGGTGGTAGCATCAATCGACCAACTCAAGGGCAACAACTCGACTTATGAATATGTCGACAAGTCCGTCTTCAAAGTCAGTTCAGGAATTTACAGATATCAGATACGTGTTGTTTTCGCACAGGGGTCTGCGCAGGAGAGCGCGATAACGACTGTTTATCTCGAAACGTCGGTCAGCAAGCGCACGTGGGGCAGCATTAAGGCTATGTTCCGCTGAATGAATGTCATTCGATGTACGAAGGGAAGCGATCTTATGAAGGTGAGGTCGCTTCTTCCATTTTTGGAGGGAGCGTGAAAACACCACCGATTATTCTTGCTTCACGATCTCCGAGACGGAACATCCTCCTGAAACAAATCGGCCTGAAATTCAAGACGCACCCGAGCCGTATTCCGGAGGATTTTGACTTCGCCGCATCACCGGCCCAAAATGCGAAACGCATCGCACTCGCAAAGGCGCGCGAAGTCTCGAAATACTATACGCATGCGATCGTTGTCAGTGCCGACACGATCGTTGTGCTGGGGAAACGGATGTTGGGAACGCCGGCAACCAGGGTGGAGGCAGTCCGCATGCTCAGGGCGCTAAGCGGGAACGTGCACACGGTGATTACGGCCTTTGTATTGCTGGATTGCCGGACGGGCCGACAGGTGGTTTCTGTGGAACGAACGAAAGTAACGTTCAGGAATATTGAGCCGGACGAAATAAAGTCTTATGTTGCATCCGGATCGCCCATGGACAAGGCCGGGGCGTACGGAATCCAGGATGACTACGGTGCGGTGTTTGTCGAAAAAATCAATGGATGCTTTTACAATGTTGTCGGTTTTCCGTTGATGCAGTTTCACCGGGCATACCGGGAATTTCGGAAACAACTTCACTACACTTGACGACACAGGAGAATCTTGATGGAACGAAAAATGCGTGTCCTGATTGCCAAGGCGGGACTGGACGGCCACGATCGGGGGGCGAAGGTGGTTGCCGCCGCCCTGCGCGACGCCGGGATGGAGGTTATTTACACAGGATTGCGCAAGACCCCCGAGATGATCGTCAATGCGGCACTCCAGGAAGACGTTGATGCGATCTGCATCAGTCTTCTCAGCGGCG
>DATDNS010000435.1:0-9460 GCA_036518155.1 Bacteroidota bacterium | reverse complement strand
TCAGCCTCCTCCTCGACAATTCCCAACTTGTTGACAAAATCGGCTCTCGAACGGGATCGACACGTTGCGCGATAGTTTGCAGCAACAGAAGTTGCAGATCTCAGTAATTGTCTTCCTATGACGTCATAAGCCATTCCCTTTGGCAGGTTATCTACAAATCGAATTACTTCGCCTGCATACCTCCTCGTTCGCAACCGAAGCTCTTCGGAATTCATAATTCCTCCTAATTATAAAATTACCAATTTGACGATTACCAAATCAGATTTACTTCTTCGCCTCAAACTCCGTCCACGGTCCGGCTTTCATATCCCGCAAGTACGGCAGCATCCATTTGTACTCAGGATGTTTTTCCAGGAATGTCGAGGCGACAAAATCCGCGCCGCATGGATGTCCCATCCTGGCCCAGAATTTCAAATCCTTTGCGAGCGATGCAGACGTCACCTTTCCCTGCACCGAGCCGGCGGGATAGAACGGCGCCCAGCTGAATTCCGGCGTGCCGTGCGGGTCTTCGTCATTGTGACCGCAAATGACGCAGCGAGTATTGGCTGATGCGCCGAGGTTGGCGTCAATATGGTCACCTTCGAACACTCTCGCCATTTCAGAATTGATTTTTCCTTTGTTTTGGTTGACGAGCTGTTCCCAACGGATCTTCCGGGCGTTCGGTGAGCTGGTGTTATCCTTCACGTCGAACGTCGTTTCGTCTGCAAGGAGCTGTTCATCCGTCGCGAAATTCGAACCGACGTAGACGCCTTCCTTTGTCCGCCAGAGATGATGATGTTTGAGTCCGAGGTCGAGCTTGGCGATTTCATTCGTTTTCAAATCGCCCACGAGCCACGTATTGGCGTATGCCCCGTTGTTCTTTGTGGTCATGATCGACACAAAATCGTCGATGCTGTTGGCGTACTGCGCAGCCTTCCTGGCCCGCATAAATTCAGGAGTCCCGTTCTCGTCAAACCCTTTGAACTGGGTGATCGTCGTTTCTGTATAGAGAATCCCCGCGTCCGTCATCACAAAATCGTCCCCGCTATGAATGAACCCGGGGAAGGAATCCATCATCATCCTGTGCCCTTTCTCCGGCACGATGTCCGCAACGATATTCCATCTCTCTCCGACGATATAATCAACCCACGAATTATGCGCCATGACGATCTTCCCATCCTCCGTATAGCTTCCCGTCGCTATGAACGCGCTGCAATTGCCCGGCGCCTTGTTGTTGCCCGATCCCTCTTTTTCCTTTTCCATCAGTGACGGGAGATAGTACTGTGCGAGTTCCATCCAGCCGTTCATCGCGGTAATATCGATTTCATCGTAGTTCTTCCCCTTCGCCCTCAATCCCTCGACGATTCCGTGGATTTCCTCCTGGTACTCTTTTTCCAGTTTGGGCCAGAATATTCTCGCGGCGGCTTCACGGTAGAAGCTCCAATCCTTCTGGGTCGACCCTTTGAGAAACTGCCTGAACATGTTCAGCGCATCGTCGATCTCCGCGGCAAGGAGATATCCGTGTTGATAGCCGATGTCAGCGGGACTTCCCTCCAGGTGAACGTAGATCCATCCGTTTTTGTCTTCACGCGAAGACTTGTCGAGCCTTGCATTACCGGCTGCACAGAGCACTGATGAAACACCCAACAGGAATAGCAGGAGAGCAGATTTCATCGCGGATCCTCCTCATTGGAATGATCGTAGCTGAAGAATTTCCGCCTAATATACTTCTTGCCCCCCTGTGAATCAACCGGCACCAGGGGCTGGCATTCTCAGATCGCAGCCCGGACTTCTTGCCTCCGCAGTATCACTTTGCTATCTTATGCATGCGTATGAGATTTATTCTGATAATTGCGTTTGTTGCGGTCATCGCGCTCCCTTGCTGCAAGCAAGCGCCGAACAGTGTTCCGGCAAACATGGAGTCCCTGGCCACGACATACGCCGAACTTTTGGTGCTCAATCAACGTTATACTCTCGCAATGGACTCCCTTTCCGCTGATCGCTATGACTCTGAGTACTTGGAGATCCTCCGGAGGAACAACTACACCAGGGAGCAGTATTTTTCCGAGCTCGAATCCATGACACAGTCTCCCGGTTCGTACAAACTCTTCTGCGATCGGGCACTGGCAAAACTGCAGGAAATGAAGAAGAGCGCCAACGGGCAGGACACGAAGGGCCGATCCTAGGAACCAGCCACCGAACTGTATTTCAACAACAGCATCAATTCACGTAATTCGTCAATCGAACGTATGACTGTAAAGACCAAAACGCTGGAAGCTATTATTGCCGGCTACAAGAACGTGATCATTGGATTTTCCGCCGGGGTGGATTCTACACTCGTATCCTTTGTGTCAAACAAGGTGCTCAGGAAGAATGCGCTTATCGTGCTGGCAAGAACGGAAACGATCACAAGCGATGATGTGGAGCTTGCCCGTGAGCTTGCCGCGCTGTACCACTTCAATTTCCTGGAGATCGAATACAACGAGCTTGAAATTGAAAACTACGCCTCGAACCCCGTGAACAGATGCTACTTCTGCAAGCACGAATTGTACACGCGACTGGGTGACCTGGCGGTGCAACGGAAGATCCCGTTCATACTCGACGGTGCAAACCTCGACGATCTGGGGGATTATCGGCCGGGCAGAATGGCCGCCAAGGAGCTTGAAATCAAATCTCCCCTCATCGAGGCGTCGTTCACCAAACAAGATGTCCGGGATGCGGCGGAGTACTATGGTTTGCCAAACTCCGAAAAGCCCTCAGCCCCCTGCCTCTCATCGCGGATCCCGTACGGAACGCACATCGACCGTGTTTCACTGGAGCGGATCGCGAAGGCAGAACAGTACATCCGGCAACAGGGGTTTACCAACGTGCGCGTCCGCCATTTTGATACAACAGCGAGAGTCGAAGTCGACAAGGCAGACATCGGAAGGCTGGAGTTACTGTTCGACGATATCGACGCACGGCTCAAAGATTTCGGGTATCGTGAAGTTGAGATCGACCGGGAAGGATTTCGCTCAGGAAAGCTCAACGCAACCATACTCAACAAATGAAGCAAAAAAGGCGAACTCCCGGAGCCGGCTCTCAACTTCGCAATCTCGTCACTTCGACGGCCAATATTGCGGAGATGGCGAAGGTGCTCTCAAGTTCCTCATCCATTGCAGTCCGCGACTATGCCGACGTCGACATATCGCGCTTCGAACGCACATCCTTCCCCGAGATCATTTACTGCGAAAACAAACGGATCGACCAAATCACCGCAATAGCAAAACGGCTCTACACGCACAAGAAACTCGTCCTCGGTACGCGGTGTCCTCCGGAGTTTTTTCCAAAACTCCGAAAGACTTTTCGCGGCGCCCACTTCAATCAGGACGCACGATGCTTCCGTATCGGCAAACCTCTTCCTCCCCTTGCGGGTGTTTCGGTCGGGATCATTTCGGCGGGAACAACCGACATCGGTGCTTGCGAAGAAGCCGCGCTTATCCTGGAGACGCTCGGCGTCGAAGTCAGGAGGATCTATGACGTCGGGGTGGCGGGAATCCACAGGCTCTTTGCGAACGACGACCGGATCAAGCAGTGTGACGTCCTTGTTGTTGCTGCGGGAATGGAGGGGGCATTGCCGAGCGTCATCGGCGGGATGTATCATCAGCCGATCATCGCGATTCCCACGAGCGTCGGTTATGGCACCTCGCTTGCCGGGTTCACCGCACTCTTCGCCATGCTGACAAGTTGCTCGCCGGGCGTGACGGTGGTAAACATCAACAACGGTGTCGGAGCGGCGGCCGCAACGTTCAAAATCCTGAAACTGCTAAGCTCGAAAAGAAGAACTTAGTCCCATCCTAGGGGAGACTTCCTTCCTCCTGTTTGGCCCCTCACTTCCGTACCGATCCTAGACTCAGTGCAGTCTCGTAGACCCGAACGAGCTGGGCTGCCGTATTGCTCCAGAGATATTCCTTCCGGATTCGGTCCCGGAGTTGGCGATCCTTGTGTTTGATCAGCGCAATCTGGATCCCGGTGCGGATGCTTTTGACGGAATAGGGGTCGACATACTCCGCAAGTTCGCCGAAATATTCTTTTGGTCCACCGTGTGGTGTAATGACCACTTTTGCGCCGGCGAGTCCCGCTTCGAGTGCGGCAATCCCCGGAGTCTCAAACAGCGACGGCAGAACGAACACGTCGCACGCGGCGTAGGCGGAGGCGAGCAGGTCTGAATCGTGTGCGACGGAATCAAGGATCATCAGTCGCGGGTTTTTCTTTGCCAGCTCGATGCAGCGCCTGCCTTCGATCGAATTTTCAACCCTCGCGATGATGACCGCAGGGTGGTTGATTTCTTCAAGCGCCGTGATGAGGCGCCGCACATTTTTTCGTTCCGGACCGACGTGGCCGACGTTCAGGATGAATTTTTCGAGCCCATACGTTTTCTTGAAGAGCGACGCTTTCGCGTTCAAAAATCTTGATTCCACGCCGTTTGGTACGATCCGGACCTTTTCTTCGGGAACGCCCATTCCCAATGTAAAGAGGTTCGCTTCGTCGACCGTGTTGGCCGCGAGGAGCGTTGCCCACGAACACATTTCCGCCATCATCCCGAAGTCCGTCCAAAGGCCGCGCGAAAGACTTTTGAGCACTCTGCCGGCTTTCACAATTCGTCGCACGTACTCCGCGGAGTGCCGCGTGAAAAATATCGGGGAGATGACCATCGGGATGCCAACACGGTGCAATTCCCTCGCAAGATGATACGTTCCGATGTTTGCCCCAAAGACGTGAACCACGTCGAAATCGTTCGGACGAAATTCCTTCCACGCATCGAACAGCGAAACCCGGACGCCAAGGTTTTGGAGCTCCGCTTTTGACTGCAGGATCTGCGTGCGCGGACCGCCTCTCAACATCGAAACCGCCTGGTATGTTGCGAGAGAGATCTTCATTGGAGTCTGGACCCGAGATTCTTGACGTCGGCGTCGATCTCGCCTTTCATGAGTTTCGAAACAACATCCACCGTCTTTGTCAGGGGAATCCGATAATTGAAATCCCGGATGCGTGTATAGTCCGGCGGAAGAGCATACGGCACCGGCACGAGTCCCCACGACAACTTGCCGAGCACCACTTCATCCTTAATCGGTGAAAATGCTTCCGATCCGTCCGGCCTCGAAATCCTCACCCATGCGCTTTCGGGACCTTTGTTTCCGGAGATCTTCAGTGAAGATCCACTCATCGAGATGGCCGGTCTTATCAGCAGTCTCCGTTTCCACCAGCTTGCGTACTCGCCCGGAAACATTGCAGCTACACGAGGTTGTTTAAGATGGTCAAAAAGATGCCGGAGCACATCGTGATGTCCGTCCTTGGGATGATAATAGAAGAAGAGGGGCTCGCGAACACTCAGTTTCATGTCCGTGATGAAATCGAAATACCGCCTCATTTGTTCATCGGAGTATCCCTGCCTCCGCAGGTTTCCGACGCCGATCGGATGAACAGGAATCTGAAGAACATTCGAACGGTCCGTTCCAAAGTGCGGGAACGAAGGAAGGTTGTCGTAATCGTAGGCAAACTCCGATGAATAAACGAACCCGCAGTTATGGATTGCCCTCCCGATTCCTTCGTTCCACGTGCCGTATGGCGCCGCGAACCCTTCCGGCTTGATCCTCGCTCCTTCCAGCATCGAAAGGGCCTGGCGGATATTGGCTTCATTCCGCTGCGTGTCGTCAAAAGTTTTGTGTTCGTAACAGTGTGCGCCGATTTCCTGGTGTTCCATGGACGCGAACATGGAGAGAAACAACTGCTGGCTCCTGACATCCACAAACCACGCGGTGGGCACTTCGCACGCCAGGACAAGTTTGTACAGCTCATCGATTTCTGCGGGGGTACCACGATCGGTATCAACGCGCAAGCCGAACACGCTCTTCGCGTCATTCGGGTAATACCACAAGTGGGCATACGGTATCCCGCGATGATGGTGCAGGATCTCCAGAGAACGTGTGACAAGTCTGCGAATCCCTCCCCGCGAAATCGTCGAAACGCGTTCGAACGGCAACCGTCGTTCCGGAGAATAGAACGATTTCGTCGCGGATCGACCGTCGGTCCAGAGTTCCGCGGCGTCAAAGGGAAGGGCGATCACGTGACCGTTATTGAACACCCCCTTGTGGACGCAAAAGGCGTGGCGGTCAGTCCGAAGTTGGTTGGCGTTCCACGCTATGCGGCAGCGGGACTGCACGTCGACCAGACCCACGTTCGAGAAGTGCGAGCCGGGATCAGCGACCACGTAGCGAATAAATTCCTGCCCATAGGTGGTTTGCCGGAGCTCGGCATAAACTTTTGCTGAGCACAACAATCCTCCGCCCTGTGACAGATAGTCCCGCAGCATCGCAAGCTCGTGGTCGTGAACTTCCTCGCCCGCAACGACCGCGCTGTATGTTTCCGGCGTGATACTGTCGGATACGTTCGACCACGGCACCCCTTCCTGTTCCAGCATCTCTTCCCAGTGCCTCGAATGGCCGACGACGCCAATATTCAGGTTCATGATGATTTTCTCCAGACGAGCGTTGCAACGTCATTGAAGCTCAATACCCGAACCAGCAAAAGGATCGAACAATAGACACCGGCTCCCGTGAGCACCCGAACGATGATGTTCACCGACGGAAGCGCCAGGACCGCAACCGACATCGCTGCAAGAGCAACGAGAATCCAGAGGACGGGGATGTTGGTCCTGATGTCGAGATAGGGTCGCAATTTCGCCCTGGCGATGAGCAACGTGAGACCTTCAGACGCAACGACAGCGAATGCCGTTCCAAACAACCCGTACGCCCGCGTCAGAACCACGACCAGGATAAAATAGATCACCGCGCTCCTTCCCATCACCTTCCCGTACACGTCGCCCGGAGCGACTGCGAGAAGACCTGATGTGAACACCGTATGAATCATCGTAAGACTGAGGAACCACACCAGAATCCGGAATACGCCGGAAGCCTCCGAAAAATTTGGGCCAAAGACAAGACGGATGACGTCGCCTGAAAGCAGCATGCCTCCCACGCTGAGAGGGAGCGCCGCGAGCACAATCCACTTCAGGGCCTCACCGAGACGCAGTCTCAGCTGTTCCGGAGACGCTGCCTGAAGCCTTGCCGTTGCCGGCAGAAGCAGGATGCCGAGGACGCGGTCGATGATCAGCAGAAACATCACGAGTTTCGACGCGGCGCTGTACAACCCGACTTCCACGTTCGTCATGAGAACGGCGAGGACCAGCGGTGCAAGGTTGATGCTGATCTGGCCAAGGACCGTTCCCGCCCCCAGCGGCAGGGATTGACCGAGCATATGCCTCCACGCCGGCGGATCGGCAACCAGGTGCAGCTCGTTTCCTTCGCGCCTGTACTTCACCACATAAAACAACATCATGACAAAATCTCCCGCGACGGCAGCGGCTCCGACAAGGAGAATATCGAGGTCGGACCGAACAAGCACAAGGAGCAGGATCAGATTGACTGCCGCGGTCACGCACTTTCCGACACTCACCGTGTTCATTGCCTCCCTTCCCTGGTAGAACCAGTCCAGGAGGAGGGCATGCGCAAACAGCGCACAGCTGAAGACAACAATAAGCCGTGCAGCGACGGGGTCTTTCACGATCAACACGGTACCAACGGCGCTCAAAACGAAAACGGCGCCCGCAATCAGCAATCGGAGCGAGAGCAGCTTCCCGACGACGGCTTTTTCATCTCCTCGGGCGGTTGCTTTGATACCGAAAACGCTGAGTCCGGCCGTGCTGATGTTGATAGTGTACGCCAGGATCGTGAAACCAAGGCTGACCAACCCGAAATCGGCGAGCGACAACCGGCGCGCGAGATACGCCACAGCAAGGAAACCGAGGATCTTGCGCACGATCTCGCTTGAAGCCAGAGACAGAAAATTCTTCACCAACCGTTTCATCGGATTATGCCGCGAATCAAGTCCACCAGTCGTTTTTCCCGAACGTGTTTTGGAAACAACCCGATGATGCGTTCCCGTGCGTTGGAACCGGCCTGAGCGGGCAGCGTCAGGGCGCGTTCTATGGCGGCGGCCAATTCATCACTGTTGCCCGGCTGCACCACCACGCCTGTCTCACCGACGGCGCGGGCGCTCCCCCCCACATCAGTGGCGACGGGGATGCAACCGCAGAGCATCGCTTCGCAGAGGCTGTTCGACAATCCTTCTCTCCGGGACGGTTGACAATAGATCGTTGCGCGCTGATAATGTTGTAACAATCCGGATTGTTCGACGCCGGGATGAAGAGCACAATTTTCCGGAACATCTTCATCACGGACCATCGAACGTTCCAACCCGATCAGCTCAAATTTGACGTGCGGCAGTTTCTTTGCAGCATCGAACAAGAGATCAATCCCTTTGATCTTCGACCTTCCCTCATTCTGCACGGCCGCGACCGTCAGCACGATATTTTCCTTCGGTCCCGAAGGACGCCAGAATTCCGGATCGTATCCTGTCGGAAGAACCTCGATGTTTTCGCCCTGATATCCCGCTCTCGAGAGAACTTCGGCTTTCAGCGATTCATCAACGACAAGAACGCGATACGCATTTCTGATTGCTGCGCGAACAAGGAACGATTTCCACGGAGAAAGCCACATCCCGTAGCCGAATTCCTTTTCCTTTGCCATATCGACACCGCCGACGACGATCATCGATCGCTTGCCGACAATTCCTGCCGCCAGAGTGGCAACCGCCGCATAGACGGAGGCAAACCAACAGAAGACAACCGTGGATTGAAGCACGCCAAGAAGAATGCGTATGGCCTGGAGGGGTCCGTTGCCGATGGCGGTCGTGACGCGAAATTCTTTCGCCAGGACGTTCAAGTCCTCGTCAATAAAAGGAGTGTGAAATGCCGAGACAAAAAGTATGTCGGACTGTGAACTCAGTGTTTTTCGGGGAAGGGGTGGAATGGTTTATTCGTCGGCAACGACATCGAATTTGACAATCTCGTATCCTTTCAACGTATCGAGCGCAGCAAAGATGACGCCGCAAAAGAAGATCACGAGTCCCGCCATGAACGACACGATGATCACCGATTTCAGCGGGAGGACAAGCATGAAGTAGTCCATGCCGATGAGCAGCGAGGTGAGGACGAAGAGCGCAACGGCAATAGAATAGCACATCAATGAATTGCGGACCATCCACGCCCGGCGAAGCAGACGGTCGAGCTGCCGCGCGATACTTTCGAGTCGCTGGTTTTCCTGGGCTCCGAAATTCGGGTCCGACGCCCGCGCGAACAGCTTGCGCTTTTCTTCGTTCAGGAGGCGAACCCTGTTGACGACAGAGGAGAATTTGTTGCTGATACTCAGGAGGAGCAACCCGCAGCCGTTGATCATCACCGCCGGCGCGAGCATGAGTTGGATTGCCTGGAGGACGGTAAGATTGTCACCTGAATGCATAGGTTTCTTTCGACGTCTAGAGTTTGCGGACGTGTCCCATAAGGAACGGACGTTCCTTCAATCCGCGGAGCGTCTTCATCGTT
>DATDNS010000434.1:0-5052 GCA_036518155.1 Bacteroidota bacterium | reverse complement strand
AATTCGGGAAATCCACGGTGGTGCCAACCAGGACGGGCAACACGAGCGGTCGAAACACCATATCGTGCTGGTCGAGCGTCGGGTGGACTTCAGGCGGCGAGTAGTGTCCGGGAACGGCTTCCAGATAGACCACTGCTTTTTCGGGGAGAGTATACGGTTGGAATGGCTTCTCAGACAAGCCAGAACCCGCTTCGTATCTGTTGAGCATTCGCCCCCTCATAATCTCTTCGGTGACATCGTCGGGGCGCGAAATGTCGATCTTACCCCGGATGACTCCGGTGGAGGCGCGGGAGTTTTCCTGCGGATAGAGATGAACCGACGCCAGACACAGTATGGCGGACGAGGAATAAAGAATTCGACGCGAAAGCCCTAATCCCATGGTATTGAACAGTTGCGTTGTTCCTAGAAATCCTCCACCTCAGCCCGCAATAATTGAATCTTTAGTATAACAGCAGTGATCCGGAAATAGTGCCCCGGCCCCGGTATTGGAAGCGCTTCTTCTCTTCCGCTCCCCGTCCGCCACCTTCTTCGACCAATGCGCTTTGTACACGTTGTGCCGCACGCGTTGTTGATTTTGTGCGTTAATATGCATTCTTTGCTGATATGCAAATGAACAATACTGCAGAATCAAATCTGGAGAGGATGATAACTCTTGCCAGTCATTTTTTCAGAGCTAAGAGCGACCCCCTTCAACTCTCCGTCAATCGGGCGACGACGTCGAGACTCAAGAGACTCCACCCCGGTACGATGACTGAAGTACGCAACAAGAACGGTCCAATCGCGTGGGTCCTGGTAATTCCCACAACTCGCGAGCTCATGAAGCGATTCATCGCAAAGGAAATTGGCGAGAAAGACCTTCTTCGGAAAACCCCCCTCAACGGTACATACGATGCCGTTTACTTGTGTTCAGCGTTGGTGTTGCCAGAGTACAGGGGGAAAGGATTGGCAAAACGACTACTGATGAAAGCGGTCAATTCCGTCCGGAAGGGACATCCAATCAAGTATCTCTTCTATTGGGGATTCAGCAAGGAAGGTAAAAGCCTCGCTGTTTCGACAGCAAAGGCGTTGAACTTGCCGCTGCGGCGCCGTCCCGACTAACCAGGCTTTGTCCTGCCTCACAATCTTCTGATGCTGGCATCACCAACAGGCTTATGAAACATCCTCGTTCATCGGGTGGGCCGAAGAACCCCGCAATTTCGACAGACGTTTGAACACAACAAAAGAATTCCCCAGTTTCATCGGTCGCGTAAACTGATTTTCCTTCAGTCTGCCGAGTTCTTTTTGCACCGTTTCCGAAAACAGACGAATATCGGTCTCACCCTCGTTCACCCGCACCGTTGCCTGGCCCGCAGACAACTCCCTCACGATGACGTCGGCGTCAAGGCCGGCAAGAAGCATCTGATACGCAGAATCGGCACTGTTTTGGTCGGAGCAGACAAATTGCGCCAACAGGAGGGTGCGCGGTTCAAGAAAACGCAGGCTCATTGGCACCCGGATCCACACAGCCACGGAATCCGCGCCGAACCGAGCCGGCGAAAATCGCCACTGTTTCATCTCGTTCAATGCGTCGCTTTCCCACGCGTCGTAGCCGGTCGATGTCAGAAACCGTACTTGCATGACTTCACCGGTTCTGGAAACGTGAAACAACGCCTCCAGCCGGGGTTGGCCGCGCGACCATTCCGGCGGCACGACGGGGAGCGGAGTTCGGGTCACGAGCCGGGGCAGTTCATCGGGCTGCTGTGCCTCGGGAAGAAGTGAACATCCTGCAACCAACATTGCGACGATGACTAGTGTTCTCATTGTCGACCTCACTTTCAACTGCCAATCCGGCGGCCGGCCGGTCCGTTCCGTTCCCATAGCGGCGTCGTCGGGATATCTTCTTCGTGTGCCTTTCTTCTGAAAGAGAAGGAAATGACGACGGGATTCACGAGTCGTTCAAAATCTTCATACGCCATCGACACCATTTCCCGGTGAGATCCGGCATTGAACACGATTTCCGGACGTTCTCTCAACGAGCTGGCTGCGAATACTTTCATGTTAAACAGATTGCCGAACGGGGGCATGGCGCCGATTTCGCACTCAGGAAAACGATCCATGAATTCCAATTCATTCGCCAATTCGATGTCTCTTGCTCCGCACTGTGACCGGAGGAGAACGAAATCGATCATATGGGAGCCGGGAAGGACGACCATGACCATTGAACCATCCATCCACACGATAACCGTTTTTGCAATTTCCTCTCCTGAGATGTGTGCCGACTGCGCAATTTCCTGTGCTGTGAATGATACCGGATGCGATACCAGCATGTATTTCACTTTCTTGTCATCGAGGTATTCCGTCAGTTTTCTAATCAAGATACTATCCTCCGTTCAGTGCGTCGGATCTTGCTACACCCGCGTGTCCATGAAGGCTGCAGCGGCACATGCAGACTGTCATAGTTCAACCCGACAAAAATGCAAAAACCTCTTTCATCCCGTCAGGGAATCCAGAGGTTTCAAACTACTGTCGTACTGTCATCCATCACACGTGCCTCCCAGCTCGTGTGAAAAGAAACTCTCCGGTAACCTACCGATATCCTGAGTCAATTACAAGTCAATAAACGACCCGCTTGAATTCTCATTCGTGAGAATTGAACCGGTGTAATTACTCGGTCGGGATGAACGAGGATCGGAGTTTTTGAGCGTAAGGTTGTGTCAGTTGGGCTGCCGGGTACTGAGAACGACAAACTGGTAAAGGGGGAATCCGTCTGGTGTGCAAAAACTCAATTTGATGAAGCGGTTTTTGCGTGCGTCGTTCTTCTGGTCAACGTCTGCTCTTTTTGAGGCAGCAGGGATCCCTGCCTTTCCTGGTAATTATCATACATTACCTTCGTCAGGCTCACCATGGATTGTGTCACAGTGGCCAGCGTATCGTATTCCTCGCGCATCTTCCGAAAATACCGCTTGAAGTATTCCTTTCCCTCCGGGAAGACGTGCGGCTGCATGAGTCGTTCGCTTTCATCGGTCAGCAGACCGATGGTCGTCAGGGTGCTTGAGACAATTTGGGAGAACGACGAGACGGAGTTGCGCAGAAGTTCGAGCGAAGCAAGGTATACCTGCTGCTGCTTTGCATCGATATCCCGCTTCTCCTTTTCCATCTTGAACTGGAACCGTTCATACACCGCGTTGACGACAATGGGGAAATGATGTTTGTCGAACTGATCTTTGCGGACATAATCGTAGGCACCAAGCTTCATCGCTTCAACAGCGATGTTTTCCGATCCTGCGCCGGTGAGCATGATGACGGGGATGGCGGATTTCTGTTCGTTAAGCCACTGGAGAACATTGAGCCCGGTTTTGCCGGGCATCTTGTGGTCAAGGATCAGGAGATCAAACGGAGTCTTTGAGAGAGCCGCGATTGCTTCGTCGCCTGTTTCGCAGCTCGTAACCTTGAATCGATGGGTTGCTTCCAGCACCGTCGTAAGCACGCGAAGAAATGACTCTTCGTCTTCGGCGACCAGAAGGTTGAGTTTATCGGTCTCGATCATACTGTTATTGCCCGGATGAGCGACTTGATGTTTTCAGATTGGTTGAACCGCGGTCTCGTGACGGTCGTAATTAACAAAAATCCGGACTCAAAAGCATGTTCTCCGTCACATGCCCAGAAAACACATCGATAACAAACAAACCGGATTCGAACCGCCTTCAAGGCACCGGACCGGCATCATCAACCGGCAAGAAGACACCGGAAATCGGACTCATTGTACGCGGGGTGGTGATTCCTCGGATAACGGAGGTTCTTCAAAGGACTGTTGTTCCTGGTTCCTTTTGCCATAGGCTATTCGCGTGATGGTGACAAATAACACAGGAACTGCGATGACAGCCAGCATCGTCGCCGCCGTCATCCCTCCCAGGACCGTCCAGCCAATCGTCGACCTGGCCTGCGCACCGGCACCCGTGGCAAATGCGAGAGGTGATACCCCGAGGATGAATGCCATTGACGTCATGAGGATGGGACGTAACCGCAGTCGCACAGCTTCGAGCGTGGCGGGAACGATCGCCATCCCTTTTTCAACTCTTGTCCTGGCAAACTCGACGATGAGGATGGCATTTTTTGCAGCCAGGCCTATCAGCGTAATCAGGCCAATTTGTGCATAAACATTGTTGCTCAAACCCGGGAAGAGCGTAAGTGTGAGAATGGCCCCGAATGCGGCGAGCGGGACGGCAAGCATCACGGCAAACGGAACAGACCAGCTTTCATACAACGCCGCCAGAAACAAGAAGACGAAAATTATTGACAGCGCAAATATTGTAGACGTGCTGCTGCCGGCATTGATTTCCTCCCTGGAGAGACCCGAGAACTCATAGCCATACCCGGCCGGCAGCACTGTCGCGGCAACTTCTCTCATCGCTTCAATGGCCTGGCCGCTGCTATAGCCCTGGGCGGCGCTGCCGTTGATCTCTGCGCTCCGGAAAAGGTTGTAATGTGAAATCAGCGGAGCGTTCTCAGTCACCTTGTATGTGATCAGCGTACTCATGGGGATCATCTGGCCCGACAGGTTCCGTACGTAATACTCCGAGAGGTCCCGGATATCACCCCGGTAAGCTGTATCAGCCTGGGCAACGACGTGGAAATTGCGGCCGTAAAGCGTGAAGTCATTCACGTACCTGCTTCCGAGATACGTTTGCAGCGTCGAATACACATCGGCTATTGAGATCCCGAGTTTTTTGCATTCTTCCCGGTTGACATCAATTTGATACCCCGGCGTGCGGGCGGTGAAGAAGGAAAAGACACGGTTCAGCTCCGGCCGCTTGTTTGCCGCTGCGACGAATGTCTGTACGACTCGTTCGAACTGCCTGATATCATCGGTGCTCTCGTGCTGTTCAAGCTCGAACGTAAAGCCCCCTGTGGTCCCCAAGCCCGGGATCGCGGGGGGCGAAATGACAATGACGTTCGCGCTTTCAATCGTCGAGAGTTTTTTCTGAATCGTCGCCATGAGTGAACTCAGCTGGAGCGCTCTGTCCTTTCGTTCATCCCACGGCTTGAGTTGGACGAAAATCGTTCCGCTGTTTG
>DATDNS010000433.1:0-2545 GCA_036518155.1 Bacteroidota bacterium | reverse complement strand
GGGAACGCGGAGACCGTGGATCCTGAGAGAAATCGACGTTCCGTCAATCACCGATTCCAACGGGATCTCGTAGTTGAAGCTGACGAATTCCCTGACTGTTTCGACAACAAAGGCGGTAACGGCTTCGTTCGTTTCAGGCCTCGATCCGTGAAAGACGTGCAACGTATATTCCGGTTCGTGCTTTTTCTTTTCGCTCATGAGAGATGGACAACTTCCTCGATCCTGTCGAGCTGGAAGGAGTGTTCATTCCCCGTCTTCATATTCTTGATCTTTGCCGTTCCCGATTTCAGCTCGGTGTCGCCGACCACCACAACGTTCAGCGCCTCCTGCCTGTTCGCCTCGCGCATTTGCGCCTTCAGACTCCGGCCGAGATAATCCAGTTCCACGGATATTCCTTTGGAACGGAGGCGCGTGGCCGCGGCGAACGCCCACGACCGTGACGCCTCATCGAGACCGACGATGAAGAGCACGGGCGCCTGCAGTGTTGTCATCATACTTCCTGTCTTCTGAAGAACCATCATCAGCCGTTCCATGCCCGCTGCAAAACCAACACCGGGCGTCGGTTTTCCGCCCAATTCTTCAACCAGCAAATCGTACCGTCCGCCTCCCGCAAGAGCGTCCTGCGATCCCAGTGCCGTACTCGTGATTTCAAATGCAGTCTTCGTGTAGTAATCCAGTCCACGGACCAACCGGCCGTTGACGCGGTACGGAATTTTCAGATTGTCGAGGATCGCCTGCACCTCGCCGAAGTGGTTGGCGCATTCGGAGCACAAATGATCTTTGATCAGCGGTACGTGTTTCGTCGCTTCCTGATCTCGTTCATCCTTTGAATCCAGCACACGCATGGGATTGGCTTCGAGCCGTGCCTGGCTTTCGGGGGAAAGCTTGTCGTAGACTTTCCGAAGTTCCGCCACCAATTTTTCTTTGTAGGGTGGACGGCATTGAGGACAACCGACCGAATTGATCCATAATGCAGTGGCGGAAATTCCAAGCTTCCGGTACACTTCCAGCGGGATCAGCATGATCTCCACGTCGAGCGACGGGGCTGAGGAACCGAGCGCCTCGACGCCGAATTGGTGGAATTGCCGGAGCCGGCCCGCCTGCGGGCGCTCCTGGCGAAACATGGGTCCGAGGTAGTAGAGTTTTGAAAGAGGCGACAGTTCGCCGAGATTGTTCTGAATGTACGCTCTCAGCGCCGCAGCGGTCCCTTCAGGACGCAACGTGACACTTTCCTTACTCCGGTCGAGGAATGTATACATCTCTTTGCTCACGATATCCGTCATCTCGCCGATGCTGCGCGAAAACAAGGTGGTTTGCTCAAAGATCGGTGTACGGATTTCCTGATAATTGAAGGCAACCATCACCCGTCTGATAACCTCCTCTGCGGACTGCCACAATGACGAGTCTGCAGGGAGAATGTCCTTTGTTCCTCGGATCGATTTAAATTTCAAGGTCAAACGCCTCTGGCAACTGGATTTTCTTTGGAATGACAAGCACGTGACTTCGGTATGCTCAACCGGAACACTTCAGGCTTCAAAATACGTGGATTCCTCCTGTTTGAAGATCTGGAGAATTTCGGAGGGAGACTCTGCATCGATGAGTTTCTTGCGGAATTCTTCTTTGTTCATGAGACGGGAAATTCGGCTGAGCAGTTTGATGTGCGGCCCCACGGAGTTGTCTTTACCCACGAGGAGGAAGACGATGCGCACAGGCTGGTCATCGAGGGACTGATAATCGATCGGCTGGTCGGTGATCGCGAAGGCAGCAACAATATCCTGGACGGCATCTGTTTTACCGTGCGGAATTGCAAATCCTGACCCAACGCCCGTCGACATGATCTTCTCCCGCTCGAGGATGGCGGATCTCATCTTTTCCTTGTCGATCACCCTCTCGCTGGATGCCGCAAGGTCGATCATGGCATTGAGAATCTCGGATTTCGTCGATCCGGGGAGCTTTGTGACAATGACTCGTTCACTAAGGATATCGGTAATTTTCATGAGGGTACGTGACTGTTAGAGGAGAGTTATTCTTCCTTGATCCATCGCGCGAGCTTCTTTTCATACTCATCGGCAAACCGCTGCGCGACGGCCGGGTCTTCCGATTCAACAAAAATGTGAAACAGTGGACGCGTCCGGTCGGGATTGAGAAGCACGGAGGTGTGGGCTCCTGAATTCTCCGGGTACAACCGTACACCCTCGATAAGGTCGCGCCGAACGGTTTCAGTATCCTTCATCAATCGTCGCATCACCCGCCCCTTGACGTTGAAAGAGCATGGAAGATGTTTGCGGATGCTGTGGAGTCGCGGTGTCTCGCTGTCCAGTTCGCCAAAACGCTTTTTTGTCAACGCCATGCATTCCAGCACTTTTGCCACGGAATACATACCATCCGAAGCAAAAAGAAACTCGTTGAAGATGAAGCCGCCCTTTGATCCGCCGACAAACTTGATATCTTTGTCCGAAGCAGCTTCCATCAAGGCCAGATGACTGTCGTGCGTCTTGACGACTTCGAGGTTCAACTCTCTGGCCAGCAGGTCGACTTCCCCGGA